>JAACEH010000343.1 GCA_011682595.1 Anaerolineaceae bacterium | reverse complement strand
TGCACCCGCGCCCCAGCACCAGGGCGGCCACCTGGTCGGCCCTGACGCTCGTGCGGCCGGCCAGTTGATCCGGCGGGTCGGTCACCAACAGGACTCCCTTGGGATCATCGGGCCCGGCCCGGCCGTGACTGCCGCGAACGCCCGAGGCGTCCAGCGGAATGCCTCGCGTTTCAGGATCGACGAACAGTTCAACCGGGTCGTAACCCGGCTTGTTGTGAATGTCGACCGTGCGGGCGAACTGCGGCGCCCGAGCATCGTCAAACCACCAGTAATATGAGAACCAGGCGTCGGGTTCGCTGGTGCAGACTAACGCCCCGCTTCGCTGGTGGCGGATTCCGCGTTCTGTCTGGGCCCGGGCGTCCAGAACTTCGGCCACGCCGTCGGTCCCGAGCAACAGGTCGCGCACCCGGGCAACGGTCGCTGCACGCCGTGGCCCCGAGGCGGCTGGAAAATAAATGTGGGCCACCTGGTGGTCGACCATGGCCAGGGCCGGGCTCGCTCCACAATCCAGATACTCGCGGCCCTCCAGCTCACGAACCGCCAGCAGCCCCGCCTCGCGCAGCACGCGGTTCAGGGCAACCGCCCTCGACACCGGCGACAGGCTGTATTCGCTCAGCACCACCACCCGGGCTCCGTCGCCGCGGGCCATCTCGGCCAGGCGGCCGACCATCTCGTCCAACTCGCCCAGATCGTCGGCCAGGCCGGCCGGGTCGGGACCGCGTCGCTGCGTGTTGTAGTCCAGGTGCGGCAGGTAAGTCAGGCAGATATCCGGTTCGCGCTCGCGCCACACGTGCTCGGTCGCCCCGGCGATCCAGCGCGACGACCCGGGGCCGGCCATCGGGCCCCAGTAGTGGTGCAGGGGAAAGTCGCCCAGTTGCTCGCGCAGCTGGCCGTAAAGGCCGCGCGGTTGCGAGTAACAGTCGTTGATCAGCCCGGCCTCGGTGTGCAGCGGCTTGGGCGTAATCATGCAATCGAGGTCGGCATAAAGTGAATTCTGCCAGAAGAGCATGGCCACGCGCGGCCGCGGGGCCGACCGAGCCCAGAACGGCGGGGCCTGGACCAGCGAAGCAGGCTGCTCCCAGAAACGGACCTCGGCCAGGTTACGAAGATAGAATCCGTTGGCCACGATGCCGTGCTCGGCGGGCGGACATCCCGTGGTCAGGGTAGCCTGCACCGAACAGGTCACGGCGGGGAAGCTGGGCGCCAGGTCGAGCTGTTGCCCGTGGCCGGCCAGGCGGTGCAGATGGGGTGTGACGGCCGGGTCGGCCAGGCAGTCCGCCGACAGGGCGGCACAGTTGATAACAAGGATACGTCGCATGGACCGGGACCCGCAAGAAAAGTGGCCCGCGGCGTTTGCTTTCGATCCGACGGCGAGCCCAGAGACAAGAGAAAAGCAATTGGTTGGTGGAGACGACCGGAATCGAACCGGCAACCTCAGCATTGCGAACGCTGCGCTCTCCCGATTGAGCTACGTCCCCACCGTATCGGCTGCGGATTATATCGCGGCGGCGGCCGGCTTTCAATCGGAAACCTCGAGCCCGTGGCCACGGGGGTGCACGTCGTCCCGGAGGGGGGCGACAACCGTCCCAGGCGTGCTTCGAGCGGATCTTTAAGCGAGCCAGAAAACGGTTGACAGCAAGGGAGCGAATGGGGATATTAGTTGTTCCTGTGCTGGACAGGTCAGGCCGCAATCACGGTGACCAAATCAAGGTAGATTAGGAGGTTGATCATGCTTACCCTGGGTTACGGTGTAATGTACTACTTGGGTTTCGGGATACTGCTGGTAGCCGCCATCGTCGGGTTGATAATTATCAAGAAGAAACAGAAGCAATAGTCCCGCGACAGGCGAAAAGTCATCTGGAGTGGGAAACACCAGTCGGTCGCCGTCCGGCGTTCTCCTTTTATTGTAAGCCGATCGGCCGATCGCCGGTGAAGCTGAAAGGTCGGTTTTTCTTTTGGCCGACCGGCGGAAGTGGCCACAATCGAGCCCCTTCAGTCGCACCGAAGTCGCCCGGAGGCATTGGACAAGCATGGACGCCGAAAAGATCGCCAAGGCCGTAAGGATGATCCTGGAGGCCGTCGGCGAGGACCCCGACCGGGCCGGCCTGGCCGAAACGCCGAAGCGCGTGGCCCGGATGTACGAGGAGATTTTTTCGGGCATCGGTCAGGACCCGATGCAGGTTCTGAAGGTGCTGAAGCTCGAGAACTACGACGAGATCGTCCTGGTCCGCGACATTCCCTTCTGCAGCCTGTGCGAGCACCACATGGTGCCCTTCATGGGCAAGGCCCACGTGGCCTACCTTCCCAGCGGCGGCCGCATCACGGGGCTGTCGAAACTGGCCCGGATCGTTGAACTGGAGGCCCGAAAACTGCAGGTCCAGGAACGGATGACCATGCAGATTGCCGACGACATCATGGAGGCCCTGGAACCCCGCGGGGTGATGGTTGTCCTGTCCGCCGAACACCTGTGCATGACCATTCGCGGGGTCAAGAAGCCCGGCACATTGACCGTAACGAGTGTCGTGCGTGGCATTTTCCGCGAGAATTCCGCGACCCGGGCCGAGGCCATGGCCCTGATAAGGGGCCTTGGCGCCACCGACTGAGGACCGCATCTGGCGGTCACCCCGGGCAGGCCTCCTGGGGAGGAGTCTTTCAGCCCCTGCCAGCCCCAAACGGCCGAATCGCAGCCGTCAGACCAGGCCTATACGCCAAGAGGTATATACATTCGCAACAATGCGGGGGGCGTTTCATTGAGCAAGGTGCACGCGAACAAGAAAAGGCATCGAATTTTCTGACAAAGACTATTGACGAACGGACGGGATGTGATAGACTTATGTTGCCCGTCAATGACGTGGCTTGGGGAAAAGCGCTGGGATGTGGTCGACAGCCGTACTGTCCGCCATGGCGGCCACTCCTGAAAAAGACATTTCAAGAGTCAATGTTCCCGGGTGTCCGGGAAGAGGGGATTTTGTGTCTTCCCCTATGGCAAGGTGTCAAGTATAATTATTTAGTAGTTGGCACGCGCAATGGTTTTTAGGAGAAGGTCATGGCTAAGAAGGGTACTATTTCGCAGGAAAATGTCAGCGAGCTGGCACAAGCGTTCAAACTGCTCAGCGACGAGACCAGGTTGAAAATCGTTTTCTACCTGGCCCGCCAGGAGCAGAATGTCGGCAACCTCTGCAAGATTCTGAACCTCGCCCAGCCGACGGTCAGCCACCACCTGGGACTGCTGAGAATGGGCCGTCTGATCATCAACCGCCGCAACGGCAAGCAGGTCATCTACAGCCTGAATACAGACATGCTCAAGAGCCTCAGCGTACGCTTGCTCAACAGCATCCCGGCCCTGGGTAACGTGGTTAAGATCAAGAAGTAGCCGACTCAAAGACACGACACAGCCGCAACTCTCGGCTGTCTGAATTGTCCGAGGGCAGAGACTCCTGCTGTTGGAGTCCCTGCCCTCAGTTTTTACTTCAGCTCAGATCTCTTCGGCCGCCGGATGTCGCTGCCCAGCCATCGACACAAGGGGTGCAGGTCACGTTTGTAGGTGGATTTTTCATGCGACGGGGTGGC
>JAACEH010000090.1 GCA_011682595.1 Anaerolineaceae bacterium | reverse complement strand
GTCAACGGCCGGCACATCGGCGACGGCCCGCCGCGAAGCCAGTGGCCGCAAATCTATGCCGACACCTACCTCCTCGGGGAGTTGCCGCTGCGGCGAGGACGAAACGTCATTGCCGTGGCCTGTTACAACTGCGGCCTGGCCGAGCATGGCCGTCCGCCCGGCACCGGGGTCCTGCGGGCACAACTTTCCGTGAAATGCAATGGCGGTCGCATGGTCAAGGTGGCGACGAATTCCTCGTGGCGCGTCATCCCGTCGCCGCACCAGAAGCCGACCGCTCCGCGGCGCATGTTCACGGTGGGGTTCTCGGAAATCTGCGACCTGCGCCGCCTGCCGGACGGCTGGAACAATCGCGGCTTCAACGACGCCGCCTGGCAGCCGGCCGAGGTCACGGCCGGTCGCCCCGACCAGCCGTACAGCGAGGTCGTCGCCTGCCCGCTGCCGGGCCTGGTTCGTGTGCCGACGCGGCCGGTGGCCGTCGGCAAGTGCGGCTACGCGGGCGGCACCAAAGGCATCACCGGACTGCCCTTCGAGTTCTGCGTCTTCGGCCCCCAGGACGACGAGTTCTACGGCGGCACCTTCGTCTGGAGTCCGAAACAGCAGAAGGTGGCCCTGGAGTTTGCAGCCGACAATCGGGCGGCGCTCTTTGTCAACAATCATCGCGTCCTGTGCCAGGGCTGGGACGATGGATTCTACAATCACCTGCACTACGAGGCCGACACCTACACCGGGCTGCACCAGGGCCACGGCCATCGCATCCCGCGGAGCGAGGTCACACTGAGCAGGGGCTGGAACTCCATCGGCGTGGCCATTGGGTTGCCGGCGGAGACCTGGGGCTTTGTCATGCGCTTCGCCGACCTGGTGACGGGGCGGACATTGCCGCTGCGGATTTCGCCGAACCGCGCCCACAGCGGTCTGCCGGCCTGGCAGGTGGTCTGCGACGGCGTGCTGCTGAACGAGTCCGACGGCATGCTGCACGAAACGCCCGAGCTGAACGCCGGCACCTTTCCGTCGCCTTCCCACCTGGCGGCCTGGGAGCAGCGAAGGGGGAGCCGCATCGCCGGGGCCGATCTTCTGTGCAAGGACGGGCGGGCGGCGCTGAAGTTGCCGCCGAAGGCGTTTGTGACCTATCGCATGCCGGCCGAGTTGATCGGCCACATCGAACTGGAGGTCCGCGGCGAGCCCGGAGCGGTGCTGGACGTTACGGCCGGCGAGGCCCTGAACCCGAAGGGTTGTGTAGACTCGCTTCGCGACCGGCTGTTCCTGACGGACCGTATCATCCTGAGGAAGAAGTGGACCCGCTGGCGAAGTTTCGACCGCCGGGCCATGCGCTACATCGAACTGGCGGCCCGCAACGCGACGCGGCCGGTCGAAGTGCGCGGTTTGCGGGTCGATGCCACACACTATCCGCCGCCGGCCCCGGCCGAGTTCAAGTCGTCCGACCGCCTGCTGAACAAGCTCTGGCGGGTCGGCCTGGCCACGCTGGACGCCTGCACGCAGGAAAACTTCGAGGACTGTCCGATCCGCGAGATGGCCCAGTGGCTGGGCGATGCGGTCGTGGAAGGGCAGGTGGCCCACGTGGCCTGGGGCGACGAGGCCCTGACGGCCAAGGCCCTGCGGCAGTTCGCCGCCGATCAGCCGACCGACGACTGGATGAGGCCGATTGTGCCCAGCGGCTATGGCGACAAGCTGTGCGACTACTCGCTGATGTACAACTACCTGCTGCATCGTCACTGGATGTACTGGGGCGACCGCGAGTTGCTGAAGGATTGTTTCGTGGCCGTCAACCGCTTGCTGACCTATGCCGCGACCTTCGTCGACTCGGCGGGGCTCATCCGGCGGGGCGACGATCCCAAGGACATGATCCTGCTGGACCACACGCTGAGCCGCCTGCTTGGCGACCTGGATGTCCTCACCGGATACCAGGCGGCCTACGCCGTGGGGCTGAAGTGCGGGGCCGAGATTGCCGAGGCCCTGGGCCGGCGGGCCAAGGCCGCCCTCTGGCGGCAAAGGTGGCGACAGACGCGCGACTCGGTTGTGCGGCGGCTCTTCAATCGCCGGGAGGGGCTGTTCTCCGACGGCCTCATTGGCGGCAAACTGCACGAGCGGGTCACGGCCACGACAAACTACTGGGTGCTCTTTGCCGGGCTGGCCACCCGGGGGCAGGAGGAGCAGATGCTGAAGCGTCTCTGGCCTTCGCCGCGGCGGGAGGCCCGGCAACTGTGGCCGCCGCGGGAGAACCCGTACTTCAAGTACTTTGTTCTGGAGGCCCTGTTTTCGCGCGGCCGGTGGCGGGAGGCCTTCGCGGTGCTGCGCTCCTACTACGGGCCGTTGCTTGCCCGCAAGGACGCCTGGACGCTGTTCGAGATGTACGATCCCCGGACGCCGCCGAACGAGCCGGCCGGGACGGCCAGCATGTGCCACGCCTATGGGGCGGGGCCGCTGGTCCATTATTTCCGCTGGATCTGCGGCATCCGACCCACCGAGCCCGGGTATGCAGCCGTGGTCGTCGAGCCGCAACCTGGCGACTTGGAGCGGCTGCGGACCCGTCTGCACACGCCCCGGGGCGAGATTTCGCTGCGCCTTACCAAGGGCCGCAAGGGCCGCAACATCGTGGTCTCGGCCCCGGACGAGGTTGCGGTCGAGTTGCGGCCAACTTACTTGCATCGCGGCGACCGGCTGCTATTGGCGTAGAATGAGCCTGCTCCGGTTTGTCGCAGGCCACGGCCGCGGGACTTCGATCTGGAATTCTCCACGTGGAATCGGCTGTGGATCGTATTTATTGGGGTCGGCCGACTCTGTTGCGGTTGAATTTGCCTGTCGGCGGTGGTAGAATGCCCCGTCTGTGGACTTTGGACTACTGTTGGAGGCCTGTACTCCATGGAGCAGCAAAGCAATCCAACCCGGCGCTTCTTTCGAGGGCCGGTTTCATGGGAGGAACTCAAGGTGCAAAGAAATCTTTCCTTGCTGTTGTCGGTCGTCCTGGTCGTGCTGGTCATGATCCTTGGTCTGGGCAACTACGTCGATCGCCTGGCAGCCGATGAGAACAAGGACGAAGTCTACCGGGGGATACGGCTGCTCGACGACGTGTCCCGGCTGATCCGCAAGTATTACGTGTCCGAGGTGGACA
The DNA here is from genome assembly GCA_011682595.1 of Anaerolineaceae bacterium. Next base: position 3,959 of record JAACEH010000090.1, on the reverse strand, counting down.
ACCGCAAGCTGTACGAGAACGCCGCCCAGGGCATGCTCCAGGGGCAGGACCGCTTCTCGTCGTTCATTGCCGAGGATGAATTGCCGCAGTTCACAAAGCACATCAAAGGCCAATTCGGCGGCATCGGCATCGTCATCGGCCAGAAGAACGGCTGGCTGATGGTCATCAGTCCGATTGAGGACGGGCCGTCGTTTCGGGCGGGCGTGATGGCCGGCGACCGCTTCATCAGGATTAACGACAAGAGCACAGACGGCATGAGCCTGGACGCGGCGGTCAAGCTCCTGACCGGCAAGCCTGGCACCAAGGTGACCTTCGAGCTTCTCCACGAGGCGACTCTCAAGAAAGAAAAGTTCACCATCACCCGCGAGATCATCCACATCAAGACCGTCAAGGGACTGCGGCGAGACGACCAGGACCGCTGGGACTTCATGGTGGACAAGGATGCGGGGATCGCCTATGTCCGCGTGACGTCGTTTACCAACGATACGGTGACTGATCTGAAGAAGGCGATCGAGCAGGCCAAGAGCCAGGGCATGAAGAGCCTGATTCTCGATCTGCGCTTCAACGGCGGCGGCGTCCTGGAGGAGGGGGCGGTGGCCATGGTCGACCTGTTCATCGAGCAGGGGGTGATCGTCTCAACGCGCGGTCGCGTCGATTCGCCCGAGATCTATAAGGCCAAGAAGAAAGGGACCCTGGAGAATTTCCCGATGGTCATTCTGGTCAACGATCGCAGCGCCAGTGCGAGCGAAATCGTAGCCGGTTCGCTGCAGGACCACAACCGGGCCATCGTGGTCGGCGAGCGAACCTTCGGCAAGGGCAGCGTGCAACGGATTCTGCCGGTCGAGGACGGCCGGGCCGCGGTGCGACTGACCGTGGCCAAGTACTATCTGCCCAGTGGCCGCTGTCTGCACCGCGACGAGGGCGACAAAGTCTGGGGCGTCGACCCGCTGATCGAGGTTAAGATGACGCCCCGGGAGTACGCCGACGTCTTCATGGCCCGCCGCGAGTCGGAGGTTATCCACGGCAACGGAAAGAAGACCGACGACGGCGAGCCCGAACAGCCGAAGGATGAAGGCCGGGAAGAAAAGAAAAAGGAAGATACCCCCGAGAGCCGGGACGACCAGGCGCCGCCCGGCTCCGTCACCGAGAGTGAGGACCAAGGCGACCAGGCCGACAAAACGCCTGTAGATCGCCAACTGGACCGGGCCATCGACGTGCTGAAGATGTGGCCGAAGCTCAAGCAATTCGACCAGAAACAGGTGGTGGAAATTAAGTAGCGGCAGCGACTCTTTGTTAACCGACGGGGGCCGGTCTTGCGGCCCCCGCACCATATCCGGACGAAACGACTGGTCGGACGCCGTGCTGATCCTGGGAATAGAAACCTCTTGCGACGAGACGAGCGTCGCCGTCGTCGAAGACGGTCGCCGGGTCCTCGGCTCGGTGGTGGCCAGCCAGGTCGATCTGCACGCCCTCTACGGCGGCGTGGTGCCGGAACTGGCCGCCCGGGCCCACATCGAGTACATGATCCCGGTTATCAACGAAACCCTCCGGGCCGCCGGCGTTGGACCGGCCGACGTGGAGGCCATTGCCGTCGTCAACAGGCCGGGCCTGATCGGCTCGTTGCTGGTCGGCGTCACGGCGGCCAAGACGCTGGCCTGGATTCACGACAAGCCCCTGGTGGCGGTCAACCACATCCAGGCCCACCCCTACGCGGTCTGCCTGGACACAGAGCTTTCGCCCTGGCCGTGCGTCAGTCTGGTCGTCTCGGGCGGACACACGACGCTGTTTCACAGCACCGGGCCGCTGGAGTTCGAGCGTATCGGCCGCACGGTCGACGACGCCGCGGGCGAGGCGTTCGACAAGGTGGCGGCCGTCCTGGAGTTGCCCTATCCCGGGGGGCCGAGCATCGACCGCCTGGCCCGCCAAGGTAACCCCAAGGCCATCCGGTTCAAACGGTCGGCCGTCGGGCCGCAGAAACTGGACTTCTCCTTCAGCGGCATCAAGACGGCGGTGCTTTACCGTGTTCGCGGCTATGACCTGTCGCGGACGGCCGCCGGGCTGGCCGAGTCCGAAAGGGCCGACATTGCCGCCGCTTTTCAGGAAGCGGTGGTCGACATGCTGGTTGCTAACACCTTGCGGGCGGCTGACTTGCGGGCGGTCGAGACGATTGTCCTGGGCGGTGGAGTGGCCGCCAACAGCCGTTTGCGTGAGAAAATGGAGGCGGCCGCCGAGGCCCGCGGCATCGTCTGTCACCGGCCGCCGCTCGGGTATTGCACCGATAATGCAGCCATGGTGGCGGGCCTGGCCTGGCACCAGGTGCGGGCCGGTCGGACGGCTGATCTGGGCTTTGAGGCCAAGGCCTGAAATTTTCTTGTGAAATGCAAAGATCGTACTTGCCACCCACCGGGCAATGGTTAGAATGCGCGCTCCATTAGGATTCCTGTCAAACCGACAGCCTTTTCCAGTGAACCCGCGCATGACCGAGAACAACCGCAAGACAGACGACGGCCCAGGCCCCTGGCCGGTGCCCGTGTCTGTGTCGCCGTTTTCCAGGATACACCGCTGGACGCAGGTTGTTGCCCAGCGAGGCAACTGGCGCCATGCCCTATGGCATGGGATCAAAATCATCGCTCTCATTTACGTCTTTCTTTGCGCCATCAACATGATGGGCAAGGGCATCAAGACCGCCGCCAGTAATCCGGAGTATGTCTCGAAGTTCGCCGGCGACCCGGCCTTTGCCGCCTACAAGAAGGAGCCGGGCCGGGTTGCCGGGATTGCCGTGTTGCCGGCCGAGGTCGGCGGGCAGGCACTCAAAGGTCGCAAGGTCGGCACGATCGGCAGAATCGATGAGTACGGGGGACATGTAGCCGTCGGTGACAAGGCGGTCAGGGCAACGACCGTCAGCAACATCGAAGCGGCGCACCATTCATGCGTTCGCATCGTCGAGGTTCTCGACGACCATGTTGTCGTTGAGCCGGTCCGCAAGCACAAGGACTGGCTGTATGGCATCTTCGACTATGCCAAGAACCCCTTCCTGGCCCTGCTGGTCGGCATTCTGATAACGGCCGCCTTCCAGTCCAGCAGTTTCACGACCAGTTTCACCGTGGGCATGGTGGCCACCGTCAGCGGGTTTCCCATCAAACTGGCCATTCCCATTATTATGGGGGCCAATATCGGTACCAGCGTGACCAACATCATGGTCTCACTGGGATACATCAATCGCCGCGACGAGTTCCGCCGCGCGTTCGCCGGGGCTACCGTCCACGACTTCTTCAACGTCCTGACCGTGGCCGTGCTGTTTGCCCTCGAGCAGACCACCGGCGTACTGCATCTGCTGGCCGGAAAAATGGCCGGCCTGGTCTATCACGGTGGCAGCGCCGCCATCAGCGAGAAGCCGACCAACTTCATCAAGGAAGCCGTCAAGCCGGCCATCTCCGCGGTGAAGTGGATGTTGAGCGACCTGTTCGGCCTTGGGCAGAACGCGACCGGCATTGTGATGACGGTTCTGGCGATCATCTTGCTTTTCGCGGCCTTGCTGCTGCTGGTCAAGGTGCTCAGAGGCCTGGTGCTGAAACGGGCCGAGTCGTTTTTCGACCGCGTTCTTTTCCGCAACGCCCCGACGGCCTTTGTGGTCGGCCTCGTTCTGACCGCCTCGGTCCAGTCCAGCAGCGTCACGACCAGCCTGGTGGTGCCTCTGATCGCCGCCGGGCTGCTGACGCTCAGGCAGGTCTTTCCCTATCTGCTGGGGGCCAACATCGGCACCACGGTGACCGCCCTTATTGCCGCCTTCGCCACCAGCGCCGCGACGGAGGAGGGGGCCAAGATCGGCCTGACACTGGCCTGTGTTCACTTGCTTTTTAACGTGATTGGTGCGATCATGTTTTATCCGTTGCGATGGATCCCCATCGCCATGGCCCAGGGGCTGGCCAATAGGGCGGCCGATTCGAAACGCTATGCCG
>JAACEH010000089.1 GCA_011682595.1 Anaerolineaceae bacterium | reverse complement strand
GCCGAGGGGCTGGCCGAGGTGTTCGCCTTGCACGACAAGGCCCTCGTCGAGCGGCAGGTGTTTGGCCGCGAACTGACCGTCGGCGTGCTGCACGGCAAAGGGATGCCGGTGGTCGAGATTGTTCCGAGGCAGCAGTTCTACAACTACGAGGCCAAGTACTTCGACGACACGACCGACTACATCGTCAATCCCGAACTCGACCTCGAGGTCCGGAGGCGGGTCCGGCAATCGGCGGTGGCCGCACACCGGGCCTTGGGTTGCCGCGGTTTCTCGCGGGTGGACATGATTCTCGACTCCGACGGCCGGGCGCCGATCCTCGAGGTCAACACCATCCCCGGCTTTACGACGCACAGCCTGCTGCCCAAGTCGGCTTCCGGAGCGGGCATCGACTTCGTCTGCCTGTGCCGCTACATCGTCGAAATCGCCCTCTTTCGAGGCGGCCGGAGCGGCGGCCGATAATTGTCGAAAACTGCCGCTTTTAAGCTGAAACAGCACGCTTTTGCTCATCCAGAATTGAATTATCGCCGACAACAACCATTGCAGTGAATCGCAGAAGGGGCCACAATCTTCTCGAGGGCAGGGTCGATGCAGCGCGAGGCCGGCTACGCCCGTGGAAAACCGTCCTTGTGGCCGCCGCATTCTCGGCGGTCGGCATGGCCGCCGTCTATGCGCTGAGCATCTGGCGGACCACCCTGGCCCGCGACGAGCAGTATTGCATCCGGACCGCCGACCTGAAGCTGGTCCAGAAAACCACCTGGATGACTCCCGAAATCGCCGGCGAAATCCAGGCCTCGCTGCGGCAGTTGCCGCCCAGGCTGAGCCTGATGGACCGCACCACCTCTGAGCTGGTGGCCAAGTGCCTGGAGAAAAATCCCTGGATTCGCGAGGTCTACCACGTGCGGCTCGACTCGCCGAAACTCGGCGGGCGCTCTAACGGCCTGGAGGTCTCCATGGCTTTCCGCCGCCCCATCGCCTTCGTTGAAGTCGGCCGCGGGAGCGGCGCCCGGTACATCATGGTCGACCGCCAAGGGGTCCGCCTCGGAGCGGACAGCTACGAGGATCCCGAACTCGGCGACCGGCGGCTGCTGACGATTGTCGGCGTGGAGACCGAGGCCCCGGTGGCCGGGCGCCTGTGGTCCGACCCGGCGGTTCTGGCCGGAGCCCAGGTGGCCGACCTGTTGCGAAGCCGCGTGGCCAGGTTCAACCTCTATCGCATCGACGTGTCGAACGTCGAGAAGCGCCGCGACCCGCGAAAAAAGGAGATTGTCCTCTATACCAAGCGGAGCCGCACCTGTATCCTGTGGGGCAGGCCCCCGGGCCGCAAGGCCGAACTGCTGGAGAACATCACCGCCGCCGGAAAGATTCAGCTTCTCGACCGGGCCTTTGACCGTTACGGCGGACTGCACGGGCGGGTGGAGGCAATAGATCTCGTCGAGAGGAAAATCAGGCGCTCGTCATCGCCCGAGCGTCGGAGGCCGACCGTTCGAGGCTGATAGCGGACTCACGATCAATCATGGCCGACAAACTCTACCAGAATTCGTCGCCGCCACAGAAGCCGCAGGAGGCGCCCCCCGGCGGACTGCTCGGCCTGGCGGCGGTCGGAGCGGTCGTGCCGACGCTCGCTCTCCTGGTGGCCGTGTTCAGCCCGGGCACCTCGACAGTGAACCTGCCTGCCGATGCCTTACCCCTGACCGTTGTGTCGCTGGCGGCTGTGCTGCTGTTGGTCTATCCCCTGTGGCCGGGAACCCTGTTGGGCCGGGGCGATCCGGTCAATCGCTTCTGGCCCTGGCTGCCTGTTCGACTGGCCGAGGTGGCCCTGCTTCTGGCCGTCGCCCTGCCGGCGATTCTGGTGGCCGCCGTCCTGTCGGGTGTGCCGCTGTGGCGGATCGGCGAAGTGCTGATCGGGCTGATCGGCACGGCCTCGGCCGCCGTGACCTACCGCTTCGTCCACCAGGCCGGCTCGCCTCGTCTGCGAGCCCTGGCCATACCGGACCTGATGATCTTCCTGTTCGGACCGCTGGTGGCCGGGTACCTGGTGCTGGAATCGAGCGGACATTCGATCGGTTGGCTGTGGCTGATTTCGCCGTTGGCCCTGGCCCGCTCGCTGGCTGTGGACGGCCTGGCCGTTGGCGGCGCGAACTTCTACGTCGGGCTGGTCGGCTACACGGCTGTTTCGGCCGGGGTATTGCTCCTTGTGCGCTGGCTGGTCCGCCGCTACCGCGACCAGCACACGCCACACCGGGCGACTCGATAGTCGTAATAGAGAAACAGGCCAAGGGATTGACGGCGAGCCCAGCCGTACGTGTTTAGCGGCACGCCGTTTTGTAATGTGATGAAAGGCTGCCATCTTTACTGTAGGATGTGAGTTGTTTATCGCAACCCTGCGGATCAGAAAGGAGGCAGCCTTATGAGAGATTGTATTGGGATTGATCTTCATCGCAAGTTTATTCGGGTGGCGGTATTGGACGACGAGGGTCGGGAGGTGGTCAACCGCCGGTTGGAGGTGATCGAGCGTCTGAGCGGTCAGATTCGCCGCCTGGAGGGCGCGCTGCGTCGGCAGTTGGCTTCGGGCCACCGGGTGGACCATCTGACGACCTTGCCGGGGGTGGGTCGCTTGACGGCCTGGTTTTCGGAGGTGGTTTGGCATATGCCGAGCGAAGGTCGTGCATGCCGAGTGCGGGGCAAACAATCCCGGGTCGGCTCGAGTGCCCCTGTGACGGTTCCCGCCTGATCGGGACCGCGTCGTGTTTGTAAGGGACTATTGCAATACCCCGACCTACTGCGGCTGGCTGCATCGGCGGCCCGCAGGCGCGAAGAGCTAGGTGGTCTCACGAACCGTATTGAACGTTTGCCCTTGACGCGAGGCAGCCTTTCAGAGATAGGGGGGCACCCCTTGCGGGTGCCCGCGAAGGCCCGTACTTTTCCCATGCGGGCACCCGCAAGGGGTGCCCCTACACGGACTGACGCCGCCGGCCGACAACTCGAGCGGCCCAGCGAGTGACGCCATGTGGATTAACCCAGCACTGCTGGCCGGACTGGTGACGGTGGCCATTCCCGTGGTCATCCACCTGATGATGCGCAGCCGGCCGCGGCGAATGGACTTTCCCGCGCTCAGGTTCGTCGAGCAGAGTCACCGGGCCTCGGCCGGGCGGACGCGGCTGAAGCGCCTGTTGCTGCTTGCCCTGCGAGCCGGGATGCTGGCCGTCTTTGTGCTGATCATGGCCCGGCCCATCGACCAGCGGAATGTCGTGGCCGCCCGCCGCCAGGTGCCGGCCGCCGCGGTCTTCTGCTTCGACAACTCGCCGAGCATGCAGTATCGCCGCATGGGCCGATCGCGCCTCGAAGCGGCCCGACAGATGGCCGGTCGGATTGCCGCCATGTTGCCGCAGGAGAGCCGCATGGCCGTGCTCGACCTGACCAGCGACACGGCCTCGGTCTCCCTGAGCGACGCCGGCGGCGACGTCGCGGACCTCATCAACCGCGTGGCGCCGTCTGGCCGCAGTGAATCGGTGGCTGCGATGCTGCGGGCCGCCGAGCGGCTGCTGGAGCGGGCCGGCGAGGACCGCCGCGAAATCTACCTCTTCACGGACATGGCCCAGACGGCTTGGCGCGGCCTGGACCAGGGCAGCCTGGCCGACTACGATCGCGTGCCGGTCTACGTCATGGACGTCGGCGTCGAGGAGAACCTGAACATCGCCCTGGAAGGACCGCAACTGTCGTCGCCGGCGGTCAGCCGCAACGCCACCGTGGCCATAGCGGCGACGGTTGTTTGCGGGGAGCGTCCCGCGGGGCGGACCGTGGTCCTGGAAATCGGCGGCCACATTCTCCAGAGGCAGCCGGTTGAACTGGACGAACCTGCAGCCGCTGAATCGATTGTCTTCAACGAAAAAATGAGCCGGGCCGGGCTCGTACAGGGCAGCGTGTCGTTAAGGGAAGCCGACCCCCTGAAGGTCGACAATCGGCGGTACTTCACCCTCCGGGTCGGGGCGCCGCCCATGGTGGGCGTGGTTCAGAGCGAGGCCGGGCCGGCGGCCCCGGGCAGTGACGCCTTCGCCGTCTGGCAGGCCCTGGCCCCCGAGGGCCTGCGCAAGAAAGGGCTCAACACGGTTGCTCCCGAACTGCTGTCGGCGGCCGACTTGTCGCCTCAACGACTCAGGTCCATGGAGGCGGTCTTCCTGGTCGATGCCGCCGGCATCACAGCCCGGGGGTGGCAGGCCCTGGACGACTTTGTCGCCGCCGGCGGGACGCTGATTGTCCTGCTGGGCCGTGACGTAGCCGCGGAACTGGGCGACGGCAAGTCGTCCTACGGCGGCCCGGTGGCCCGGCGACTGCTTGGCCTGAGCCTTGGCGGCGTCCGGCAGGCCCCGGGCGGCAAGGCCGTCGAGGCGCCCAGCTACCAGGACCCGGCACTGGCGGCCTTCGATCGCGGCCGGGGCGGCAATCTGGCCCAGGTGACCGCCTATCGCTGGGTCCGTCTGCAGCCGGACCCCGGCACACGCACCATTCTGGCCCTGGACGGCCAGCCCCTGCTGGCCGGGACCACTTATCGCAGCGGGACCGTCTTCACCTTGGCGACCGCGCCGCAGCGGGGCTGGTCGAACCTGGCTTCTTATCGCCAGGCCAACGAGTTCGTCGTTCTGCTGCACAGCCTGCTGGGGGCGGGGCGGCACGAGTTCGCCGGGCGGCGACACCACAGCATCGGCCAACCGGTGACCTTCTCTTTTCCGCGTTCGCTGGGCGGTCTGACGGCCCTGCTGACCGGTCCGGGGCTGGCCGGCCCGGTGACGCGGAGCATCAGTTCGAGCACGGCCACGGCGATTTTTCCGCCGCTGGAGGAGCCGGGGAACTACCGTATTCAGGTCGATTCGCCGGCGGGCCGCCGCCGCTTCGGGTTCAGCCTGAACGTCGACGGGGGCGAAAGCGTGCTCAAAAAGCGGCCGCCGGACGGTTTGGAGAAGATTTTTTCCCGGGGCATGTTCCATGCCGCCAGGGACCTCGAAGGGCTGAAATACGCCGAAACCCTGGTCCGCCGGGGTCGCGAGCGGACAGCCCAGTTGATACCTATCCTGATGGCTATCATGGCGTTAGAGCTGTTGGTGGCCAACCGGTTCTACCGCCAGGCGGGCCGCAAGGCCTCAGGACGGCCACCCGCCTGAGGTGCTGTGAGGCTGATCCGGCCTGCTTTTTTACCAAAAAAAGGCAATTGACAGCCGTCCGAAGCCGATAGTACCATCAAGACCAATTCCGAGGCGGAAAAGGACACACAGGCCATTTCCTGCGACAGGAGGCGAACATGGAAGCATACGAGACGCTGAAGGCATTAGTGGCTGAAGTTGAGGGCGATCTGGGCAAGGCCGAAAGCGGCAACAAGGCCGCCGGAACGCGCGTCCGCAAGCAGATGCAGGAGATCAAGAAGGCCGCACAGGCGGTTCGCCAGGGCATTCTTGAGTTGCGGTCGTCCTGAGCTGAGGCGACCAGATCAGTTGAGCGACCCCGATTCTATCAGGGTCCGCAAACTGCCGGCTTCCACCGAAGACGGCCGTGGTGCCGAATTCCTTGTGCCGCCGATGGGCTATCGGCAGATAAGTCTATGCACACCGAAGCCGGGCGCGTAATGGCGTCCGGCTTCTTCTTCTTTCACGCACGTGTGCCTGCGGCGGCCGGATGCGGTTCGTCTCCCACCGTCCTCGTCAGGAGCACACGACGTTTGGCTGGGTCGAGATTGAGCGGGCCTATTATTATTGCGAGGCCTGCCGGGCCGCCGAGTCGCCCTATGATCGGGCGGCCGGCCTGAGCTCGGAGCAGGGTCGCCACTTCCGGCGGGCGACCTTCATCGTGGACTGGTATCATGCCAAAAGAGCACGTCTGGGACTGCGGCAAGGCCCTGTTCGGCGAAGGCGCGGCGGAAGCAGAGGCCTGGTCGAGGGAGCGCGAAACGTGGCTGTGGAAAGGCCAGACGCGACGTCTGCCGGCGGACCTGGTCCCAGACCATCCCGCGACACCGCCGGGGCTCCTCGACCACGCTGGCCCTGCGCGTGGCCTGGCTCAACCGACAGTGGGCCGATCTGTGGGCGAACAAGCCCCTGGCCGCCTGAGCAGTACCTAAACGTGACGTGCACCCCCCGCAGACCGGGGCACGATAGCGAATTTGATTTTTGACCGGGGGAACGGTACAATAACGGGTTATGGTAACGCAGCGGATGCCGAGACCGCGACGGGCCATCACCCGCCGCTCGTTTCTTCGATGGGCTGGATACAGCACGGTCGGAGCCGTGGGCGTCGCCTTGGGCACCTTCGGCTACGCCCGCTTCATTGAGCCCTGGTGGATCGACTACAGCCACGTGCCCGTCCGCCTGATGAACCTGCCCGAGGCTTTCGATCGGCTGAAGATCGCTCACCTGACCGACCTGCACTATCGCCCTGTCTCCCTGGAAGAGATCGCCGACTGGGTCGACCGGACCAATCACCTGCAGCCCGACCTGGTCGTCCTGACGGGCGACTACGTCACCGGCCGCAGAGGCAACCCGAGCGAGGTGGCCAACCTGCTGAAAGACCTCGACGCGCCGCTCGGGGTGGTGGCCTGCCTGGGTAACCATGATTACGGGACGGCGTATCCGCGCGGCGTTTCGGGCTCGGCCCGCTTTGCCACCGGCAGCCGCAAGGCCCTGGAATCAGCGGGCATCGAGGTGCTGGTCAACGAGTTCACGACACGCCGCCGCAACGGCCGGACGCTGCACCTGGCCGGACTGGCCGACCTCTGGTCGGATGACTTCGATTTCGATGCGCTGGCCGAACCGCCGGGCCGACCGTTGCTGGTCCTGGCCCATAACCCCGACACCCTTTACGCCCTGCACCAGTTCGCCTCGCCGAACTTCGACCTCATGCTCTCCGGCCACACTCACGGCGGCCAGGTCCGCTTGCCATTCTACGGGCCGCTCATGCTGCCCATACGGCACCGCTACCTGGCCGAGGGCCTGTTCCACCACAAGCACGCCCAGGTTTACGTCAGTCGCGGCCTCGGCTACCTGACCCCCATCCGCTTCCGGGCCCGCCCCGAACTAGGCATCATCGAACTCCGCCGGACAT
>JAACEH010000088.1 GCA_011682595.1 Anaerolineaceae bacterium | reverse complement strand
ATGACGGAAGGACCCCGGATGGGGTTCTGCTTCGAGAAGTGCCAGGCTGGACGAGCCTAAGAACACATGAGATGTTATCCAAAAGCCGGTTGGCGGCCTTTGGTCGTTTCGGGTGAGCGGAAGGCCCACGAGGGACTCCCGTACCAAGATCGAAAGGAGAATTCGATGTCCACACGCACCAAGAGACTGGCCGTGGGAGTGGGATCTCTCGGCGTGGCCGTTACCCTAATCTGTCTCGCGGGGACGACCGGCCAAGGCGCTCCACCGGGAAGTCGGGAACGGGTCGACCGGATTAAGGTCGGGCGCTCCGTGACCCTTAACCCGTCGCCCGGTTACTACGTGCAACTGACGAATATCCGAGTGTCTGAGCGCGACGACCAGATGGTGGTGAGCTTCGACTCGGCGATCTGGAACGACGCAGCAACCCCAATTACGCAGGTATTCATCAGCCTGGGGCGACGGATCGTGCGGAAGGTCTACCACGGCGTTCCTCCTAAGCGCCCGGGTGTGAGGAAGAAGGTGTCCTTCTCTTTCGCTCGCCCTTCGTGCGGCGCCAACTACACACTTTATGTGGGCATGACGTTGGCCAAGAGGCTCGACCAAGGAGTGGACCACTACGAAGCGGCCGAAGGAGGCCACAGAGCCCCCTTCTGTACGTTCCACGTAGCCCCATAGTGTGCGCAATGCGGTTTCGGCAGCTTAGAGCTTATCCCAGTGGTCCGGTCGGAGAAGTGGGCCGAGGTCGCCGGCCCCGGCGGGAAGGTGCGCCAGTGGTCGCTACTGCCATCGCGGCCCGATAATCACTGACTGGGTGCTTCCTTCATCCATTGTTGGTGGATCACGCTGCCAGCTTCAAGACCGGTCGAATGTTGGAAGGCCGTACGTGGGATGAAATGCCTGCTTTGGCGAACGAATGCGGCTAGCTATTGAGGTGCCGTAGCATGACACGCACGCATGACGCATCTGAAGCCCCTGGCTCTCTGCCTTACGAGCCGCGCATAGTCGCCTTTCTTGACATCTTGGGATTCCGCAGTTTTGTTTCCCAAGGATATCTGGACGCTGTTGCAAAAATGAAAGCCATGGATGACGCACTCGAGCACACCCTGCGATTCCTGCGAGAGGAGGAGCGAGAAGAGTGGGTGTCCATACGTACTTTCTCGGATTGTATGTGCTTGTCTGCCGCGGAAGAATACTTGCCCACATTCATAGACGCGGTGGCCACTTTACAGTACGATCTCGCTATCAGGGGCATCTTTGTGAGGGGTGGAATCTCAGCGGGGTATCATTGCGAGACATCCCGCATGATTTTCAGCCAAGGCTTGGTTCTCGCCTATGAGTTGCAGGTACATGATCCCTATCCTCGTGTTTTAGTCGCCTCTGAAGTGGTTCAGAAGATGCTTTCTCTATCCCTATCCCGCGGTGTTTGTTGTGTGGGAGTGAGTGTGGACTTGGCCGAATACCTCTTGATTGACAGCACGTCCGCGTGCTTTTTAGACTATCTGCGGGCTTTTGCCATAACTGAATGCAGTGAGTTTGATGAGTTTCTGACCGACCATGCGGAGTCCATAGCGAACCAGCTAATCGAACATAAGAATGAGCAACACGTCCTGGACAAGTTTGTGTGGCTTGCGGCATACCATAATTTCCGCTTTGAGGAGGCATTCGACCCAGACGACTGGTACCCTGACTACTTCGACAAACTGAAAGAGAATTCGACCGTCCCGCTGAGCATTCTGACTGCGGCCGACAACGAAGCCGTTCAGCGTATGCAGTTCTCTCGCTTGCAGGTGGCAAAGGATAGTTAGCCAGGTGGCACGGCTGCGCTGTTTGCAGCCGTGCATGGCTGTAGTGGGAGATACATTTGCACGGTTGCTCTTGCTGCGCAACCGTGGCACCTGCAAGCATGGGTATGGGTTAAGGGCAAGTCGCCGACAGGGGATGAAGGGAGGACCGGCGTTGTGCGCCGCCAGGGAATCAGTGCCCTTCAGGCCTACGCCTGCCGTAGCGGCTTCGGCCCGCGAAGGCAGGAGCGGCTTGGGTGTGGATTCGCCGGCGCACAACATGCTCGCCGGGCGGCGCTAGAGTGGCGGCCAGAGCGGGCCGCCACTGCCGCCATCACTTGAGCCGTTGCTGCACTTCAGCGGCCACGGCGTAGAGTTGCTTGTTGCGCTGCTGCCATCCGGAGCCGACAAACCAGTCGAGGCCTTCGCGGGCTTCCTGGCTGCGCATGCGGCGGGCCTTGCCGTCCCAGAAACCGGGCAGCTTGATGCCGGCTTTCTTGAAGGCGCCCCAAATGGCTTCATACATGCTGCGTCCCGAGATGGCGCCCATGATCTCCAGTTGCTTCCGGTTCGTCCAAATGCTTCGCCACATATCTATCTGATTCTCGTCGAGTATGGCCCGGGCCCTTGTGGCGAGATCCGAGCCCAGGCGCTGTTTCTGCCCGGCGTCGAGCAAGGCGTTCTCGATGAGTATTCTGGCCTCACATTCCTGCAGCCCCTCGCGAAGGTTCTCCAGCCGAGCGGTAGCCACCGGCCCGCCGGGTCCCGGAGCCAGAAGATAGTTCGCTATGTTAAGGCCGCGCCAGTGGTTTGCCGGGTAGCGTGCGAAGGCCTGCCCCGCTCGCCTGCCGCGCTTGTCTCTGAAGACCTTCCAGAAGTCGCCACCGATGCGTCCGATCCCCCGCTGGCCGCCGGTGATGTTCAGTTGCGGCATCTGTCTGACGCGAAGAGCGCTGCCGTTAAGCAGTCCGAAACGGTCCAGGTAGACCTGCAGTTCCGGCACCAGCCAGCCGCGAATAGGGTTCTTGTCCGGATTGACATGGTAGGCCAGGCCGTAGGCATGAGCCTCGTAGCGGATGTCGGCGATGCCCTGCAGGGCCTTGTTCGGCGACGGCTTGTTACGCGTTCGCTGGTAGTGGGAGTGGGCCACCCAGGACAGGCCGCCGGAGACCTCCTGCAGAAAAGCGACCTCTTTCTTCGATGGCTCCGTGTCGGTGACCATGCCCAGGGCCATGGCCCCTTCTAATCCGCGGCGCTTCATGCGTTTCCGCAGTTCGGCGTACACCGGCCGCCACAAGGCCCGGCTTCCCGGGGCCGTGTAGAGCGGCAGGTTGCCCGGCTCGGTTTTGCCGGTCTTCTCGTCGAGCATGGTCACCAGCAGCCCTTTTTGACGCATGTCCCAGCGCCGTTGGGCCTGCCGTTGCTGGCCTTGGGCGTAAGCGCTGGCGCTTTTGTCGACCGTCGGTCTCTCCACAAAGGATTGTTTGCGAAAGGAAAGCACCAGGTAGGTGTCCCAGGCATAGAAGACCACCAGCTTGAGGTGCCCCAGATTTTCCTGGGCCAGGTCAAGGTACTTCTCCATGATGGCGTAGTCGGGCTTGAATGATCCGTCCTTTTGGCGGACCCAGCGCACCATGGACTCCGCGTTGCCCTGGTTGGTATTGCGCAAGAGCGGAATGTAAACCACGCGGCTGCCGGTGGGGCGGATCAAGCGAAAACTCCTGGCGATCATGGCCCAGTGCCGGTCGGACCACAGCGGCACATTATACTCCAGGGCCAGCGTGTCGGGCGACTGGATCATCTCAATCCAGGTGCGCCAGTTCTGGGGATCGGCAATACGCCAGTCGGCCACGGTCAACTCCACGGGTATCGTTCGCGGCGGCAGGCCGTCGGCCTGGACCGTGAGCTGACCGCGGTAGAGACCGGCCTTGGCCTTTTCGGGCACCGTCACCGTCACCCAGACGCCAGCCAGGGCGCGGTTCTTGCCGGCGGCGACCTTGGCCGGCGGCGATTCGAGCAGAATGTCCAGTCCGCCGGGACCTCCCCCGATCGACCCCCAGGACACTGTATAGCGCAGGGCCACCTGGTCGGCGGGAATCTCGGCGCCATCCATGGAGAGCTTGCCCATGCTGGCCCGCAGGCCGGTAATGGCCTTGGCCGACTCCACCGCCACGGCGCCGGAGAAGGTGCCGTTGCGGGCCCCGTCGATGGTGATCGGCGCCACCGGCCCCGGCTTGGTAACCCGATAGGCGTCGCCAAGGACCTCATAGTTCCACACCTTCACGTCGGCTGCGGCCGAGGTCGGCCAGGCCATGGCCCCGGCGACGATCGCCGCCGCACAGATGCTCATTGTTCGCACGAAGTTCATAGTTGCTCTTTTGAATCGGTCGCTACGTAGAAACTTAAAATGACCTTGTGGCCAGAAGGATGGCGGAGTATCCGGCACCCCGTATAGACCAAACCCGCGCCGGTTCGTTCCGTTACGGAGATTTCCCGGAGAATTCCTCCCGGCGAAGCGGCCGAAGAGCATGGGCGTGGGTTAGGGGCACGTTGCCGACGGTGGATGAAGGAAGGGCCAAGAATTGGAGCCACCTCGGGGATTTGAACCCCGAACCCCGGCTTTACGAAAGCCGTGCTCTACCGTTGAGCTAAGGTGGCTCCTGTAAGACACGTCCGAATTGTCGCTCTGTCTCTTGGGGATTATAATCGAAAGGCCGGCCAAGGCAAGTCCAAAGGGCGGCCCCCTTGGCGCCCCGGTGGCCGCAGGCACATTGCGGTTGACTAACTGTGGTGCGGTAGCCTATAGTTGACCGGCAGAGGGAGTCTTTCACCAGCGATGGGTCGCACGCTGCAACAGTCAGTCAAGTCCGGTTTGAAGAGCCATGGCCAAACCATCCCAGCCATCCCAGCCACCCAAGCCACCCAAGCCATCCAAGCCATCCCAGCCATCCAAGGCACAGGTTCTCCTGAAAGTCAAAGCGGTGCTCGCCGATCCGTCCGGCGGCGGCAAGCCGGGGCAAAAGGTTCACCTTCTGGTGACCGCCCACCGGCTGTGGATCGCCGAGGGGCGGGAGATGCCGCTGGCCGATCTGGCCAGCGTTCAGTTCGCCGACCCGCAGACGGTCAACGTTCAGCGGATCGGGCGGGCCAAGGCCAGCCGGTTCCGTTGCCGCAGCCGGGATGAGGCCCGGCGGCTGAAGGCCTGCCTGGTGTTCCAGGCCCGCAGCACCCGCGGCGGCCTGCCCGGCGTGGGCGAGTGGAGGCAACTTCTCTCGGCTACTTACGACCGGATGGACGTCTCGGACACGGCCGTCCCGTCGGCCCCGGTGAAGCCGGAGTCGATCGTCGGCCCGGCCGTGGGGGGGAGGTCGGCTCGTAAGTTGGTGATCGCAGTCGTGGCCGCCGTGGTGATAATCGCCGGCGGCGGGGTGCTGGTTTACAGCCTCAGGGGCAACGGGGGGCCGGACTATGCCGCCCTGCGCCAAAAGGGCGACCAGGCCTACAAGGCGGGTGACCATGCGGCGGCTCTGCAAAGCTACCTGGCCGCGCTGCCCGGCTTCTTGCGGGATGGCGAGCTGAACGGCCGCATCGGCCGGTGCCAGGTCAGACTTGGCAAGTACAAGGAGGCTATCGACTACCTGAAGAGGGCGGTAAAATCCGATGGCGGACAGGACCCGGGCAGTTCGCTGATGCTGGCCGAGGCTTACCAGAAGACGCGTCGGCTGGACCGGGCCTTGACCATTCTGCGGAAGGCCCGCGGCAGTTTTCCGGGCAACCTCGATGTTGAGTCCCGCCTGGCGGCGGCCCTGAATGGCAAGGGCAAGGTCATGGCGGCGCTGAGGTTCGCACAGCGCGTTTACCGCCGGCGGCCGGAGGACGAAGGGAACAAGCGGCTGTACGCGGCGCTGCTCGAGAGGGCGGGCCGCCACGGGCAGGCGGCCGATATTTACCTGGCCATGGCTCGGCAGAAGCCGGGCTACGACATTTACGTCAAGGCGATCAGGGCGGCCGCCCGAGGGGGCAACCTGCGGAGGTCCGAACGGATAATCGAGTTGGCCCGCCGGGACCTGCCGGAAAACGCCCTGCTCGGGCGAAGCAACACCGATATCCTGATCAGCCTGGGCCTAATGAAACGTCCCGAACCGGAACCGGCACCAGAGCCCGAGCCCGAACCCGAGCCGACTCCGCAACCCCAGGTGGAACCCACTCCCGAGCCGCAGCCGGGGACGAGCCCGCTGTTGCCGGAAGGACAACCCGAGGCCGAGCCCGGACCGCAGGGAGAGCCAGAGCCGGCGCCGCCTGCTCCCGAAGAGCCGTCGCTCGAGCAGCCCGCCGAAGAGCCGGTCGAGGAGCCTGCTGAAGAACCGGAAGCGCCGCCGGAAGAACCGGCCGACCAGGTGCAGCCGGAAGAGCCGCAGCCGGAGTATCCCCGCTGATAACATAGTGCCAAAGTGCTTGCCTGCGCCGCCGCCACGGCGTAGAATCCGTGTGCAACGAAATCCAGTGAGACGGGGAGTTCCATAGATGAAGATTCTAGTCGTCGGATCGGGTGGTCGCGAGCACGCGTTGGTCTGGAAGATCGCCCAGTCGGGGCGTGTCAAACGGATATTCACTGCTCCGGGCAATCCCGGGACGGCCCAGTTCGGCGAGAACGTCGCTATTGCCGCCGACGATCTGCCGGCCCTGGTCGATTTCGCGAAACAGAACCGTATCGACCTGACGGTGGTCGGCCCGGAGCGTCCGCTGGTGGCGGGCATTGTCGACGCCTTCGAGGCCCAGGGGCTGCGGATCTTCGGTCCCGAAGCCGCGTCGGCCCGCCTGGAAGGTTCGAAGGCTTTCTGCAAGCACTTGTTGAGACAGCACGCAGTGCCGACGGCCGAGCACCGGACGTTTTCGCTGGTCGATGACGCTCGCAAGTACATCGAGACCCGCGAGGAGCCGGTGGTGGTTAAGGTCTCGGGCGAGGCCCTGGGCAAGGGCGTCTTTGTCTGCGACAGCCAGGACGAGGCCCTGGCGGCGGTCCGGCAGATCATGGTCGATCGGGTCTTCGGCCGGGCCGGCGACGAGGTCGTCGTTGAGGAGAAACTGGTCGGCGAGGAGGCCTCCATCCTGGCCCTGGTGGACGGGCGGAACATCTATCCACTGGAGTCGAGCCAGGACCACAAGCCCATCTTCGACGGCGACAAGGGGCCCAACACCGGCGGCATGGGAGCCTACAGCCCGGCCCCGGTCGTCACGCCCGAGTTGATGGCCCAGATCGAGCGCGACATTCTCGTGCCGACGGTTCACGCCTTGAAGCGCGAGGGATGTTCGTA
>JAACEH010000087.1 GCA_011682595.1 Anaerolineaceae bacterium | reverse complement strand
GGCTTGGGTGGCTTGGGTGGCTTGGTCGGTGCCGTAGAGGAACCTCGGGGAGATGAAAGAAACGGCGAAATGAATCCCGACGAGTGCCAGACCCGCCAGTGCCCATTTCGCCGCTTCAGAAAGCCGCCGCCGACCGCAGCCGAAATCATTCGGCCCGGCCGCACGGTAGCCGCCAAGACACGGTCCGGAGGTGATCACTTCTTAGGCGAAGCCTCTTCAGCCTTCTTCTGAACGTCCTTCTTGATTTCTTCCGCCTTCTTGGCCCCTTCCTCAGTCGCGCCCTCGACCGCTTTCTTCACTTCCTCGGACTTTTTCTTTTCCGGCCCCTTCTTACAACCAGTCAGGGTCATGCCAAACATCAGTGCAAAGACCATAAGAACAACGCCAATCAACCTGCTCATCATGCTCTCCTTTCAGAAAAGCCCTTCGGCTGTTGCAGCCGACCCCGCTCCTGCCGGCCCAGAGCCGGCAACAGACTTGTTTCCGAGTGGTGCCGCGATTGTTCTCCGGTAAGTGGAGCAGATAATACAATTGGTGTCAACGGGTTTCGGGGCATAAGTTGGTGGAAACGATGCCCCCGCCACAGGCAATAAGATGTCGCCACGTCGTGCCCCCATGGCAGTCTGCGGCGGCGGTGGCAAAGAAAGCCCCCCAATTGCCACAGGGTCGCCCCCGCCGGCGACGGTTCTCGTCGTCTCTGTAACCTGCGACTGCATCAGTCTTTAGATTGCTCGTTCAGCGACCAGTCGTAGTCCAGATAATCGATGTCGTAACGCTGGGAGGCCAGGTACTCGGCATCCGAGGCGCTGAGATACCGGCTCGCGAAGGCCAGGGTCGCCCTGCGGCTCTTGCTGTGGCCGGAAAAATTTTCTGCGGTTCCGTAGCATTCAACGAAGTCGTCGCCGAACCACTTGAAGATCGACGACAGGCCGACGCGTCCTCGGCGGCGGTCGATGCGGAACTGCGACGGCGAGGCCAGGAAGCTCCGCGACTGGTCGTCGAGCTGATCGCCGAGCCTCCGGCCGCTGTACGGTTCGTTGCGCAACTTCGGGCAACCCATGGCTGCACAGACCAGGGCCACGTGAATCCGCGGCTCGTTGAACTGCTTGCGCAGCGTGGCGTGCTCGATGTCGTTGAGGGTCATCCGCCGGTCCATCACGACAAACTGCAACTTGTCCCACACTCCCGGAATCTGGCGGATGCTGTTGCGGGGGTAAACCAGCGAAGCCGGCACCGAGGACTTGATCGGATAGTGCTCGACGATGGCCAGCAGCGTCAGGGCGTTGTAGGCGTTAATCCAGAAGGCGATTTTCCCCGGGTCGCTCCACTTGTCGTAAAGGCCCCGGTCGAGCCGGGCCAGGGCCACGGCGAAACTGTTCAGATGCTTGTGATCGGCCTTGAGTTTGCCGTAGTTGACCAGGCCATTGTCGTCCACGCAGGCCTTGAGCACGGCGGCGTAGTCGCCGTAGGAGAAGGCCGCCGTTGCCGGGCCGCCGTCGCCGTCGCCGGCGGTCGGCCCGATCAGCCGCAGGCCCGGCCGGGTCAGCCAGTAGGCCCCGCCGGCCAGGACGGCCAGGGCGGCGACGACGCTCAGCAGAAAACCTTTGGATGGTTTCTTCATGACCGCTTTTCCAAGAACCGTTCCCCGGGCATGGCCGAGAGCCGCGCCCGGAGAGTGGCTCACCTACCCGGTGGAACCGTCACCGGTTTCCGTGGGCTTCGGATCCGGCAACTCCTCGATCTGCGTGTAGGGGTCGATGATCATGGCGCTCCGCTCGCCGTCGGCCTTCTCGATCACGATCTCGTCAATCCACAGCCGCCCCTCGGGCGACCCGGCGAAGGAACTCTGCGTGCGGACGCGCCGCCTCTGGATCAGCCGGCCCTCGGCGCTGACCAGGTGCACCTTGTCCTGGAACCGCAACCGCTTGGTCACCCGCACCCAGGAACCCTCAGTCGCCATAGCCGGCCTCCTCGGCGGACCACTGCTGGTTGGCCGCGGCAATCTCCTCCAGCGAGCGGCCGCTCTTGGCGCTGTCGGGCCGGGCCTTCAGGACGTCGGTCTCGCTGTCGGCCGACTCGTCCCGCGACTTGATGAGCAGCCAGTTGCGTTTCTTCTTGTCGCGGGTCGCGAAGGGCACCAGTCGCCAGCGCCCGCTGAGCTTGTGCCCCTGGAGCGTGAAGGCGAACGGCCGCCGGCTCTCGACCGCCGCGGCCATCTCCCCCTGGCCGGTCTCGTACTCGACCGAGCCGCAATCCCAGACCATCACCGTTCCGCCGCCGTACTGGCCCTCGGGGATGGTGCCCTCGAAGCCGCCGTAGGCCGGCGGATGATCCTCGGTGCGGACGGCCAGGCGTTTCTGGCCGGGGTCCAGGCTGGGGCCCTTGGGGACGGCCCAACTCTTGAGCAGGCCGTCCATCTCCAGGCGAAAATCGTAGTGCAGATGCGAGGCCTCGTGTTTCTGGACAACGAAGGTCGGACCTTCCTTCTTGCTGCCGGGGGATTGTCCTGTCTTGGCGGCCTTCTTTGGGCCGGCCGGTTCGGGCGTCTTGTCGAAGTCGCGTTTCTTCTGGTATTCTTTCAGGCCCATCGCTCGCCTTCCGTGGGGCCACGCCTCGGGTCTACCTTGGTTTGTCGCTCAATGAACAAGAAACTGTTTAAGGTCAATGGCGGCAGAGAAGGCCCCTGAGTCTGGAATCGGGCGGCGTTACGGCAGAAGGTTGCCCAGCTGCAGTTTTGTGGCCAGCATGTCCGCAGTGGTGATCGTGCCTGAGCCGTCCACATCATAGCGGGCCGTGGCCGCCGTCAGTCCCTGGCCGGCCCGGCTGCGCACCGCCAGGATGTCCTCCGCTCCGACCAGGCCCGAAGAGTCCACGTCGCCCGCCAGGGCCGACAGGCGCCGCACGCGGCTGCCGGAGATCGCGCTGCCGTCGGCATACTTCACCGTGTCGCTCACCGTCGCCGTGTAGCGATCGGCGTCCGGCAGCGGGCTGGAGAACTGGACCACCAGGACCGTGTTGCCGCCGGTGAGCGTGATGCCCGAAATCCGGCTGGCCTGGTCCCCATTCACCTGCCCCACGATGCCCAGCGAGTTGTTATTCACCGTGGCCGGGTCCAGTGGCGAACTGAAGGTGATCCGCACCTTGACGATGCCACCGGCCCGGGACTCGATGTAATTCTCGTCCGCCGTCGTCACCAGTTCCCCCGCCGCCCCATGTGTCGCCGCCACCGACCAGTCGGTGATGGTCCCTGCCGCCGGCGCCACGTACTCGTAGGCGCCGACATCCCACGCGGGGCCTTGTGGCCGGGCAAGGCCATCATGGTCGGTGTCAAAGTGTACCTCGCCAACGGCCGGTATGTTGCACCCCTTGTCAATAGCCGCCGAGCCCTCGGCCAGGTGAAAATCCGGATCGAGAAGCGCGTAGTTGACGAATGTGACGTCGCTGGAATAGAAGCTATTCTGCTCGCAATCCGGATGAGTGATCCGGAACTGGGCCAGGTTCACCCAGTTCTCCCCGAAGTACCAGTTGCGCCATTGGTTGTAGTAGATGTTGTAGTCCATCTGGACCTGGCTGCCCTGCTCCTGCAGGGCTGTAACCCCGGTGCTGTTGGTTGAATTATAGAACAGGTTATTGCAAACCTTCACCACATCGATTTTGCCCCCCTCGAGAGCCACCGCGGACACCCTCAGGCCGCCCGACCCATTATTGAGGTTGACCAGCGTATTCCCGCAGACCGTCAGCGACCGCCAGGAGTTGAATCGCGTATCGTTGACGATACCGTTGCAATGACCTTCGATGCCCGTTGGCCCGGGAATGGTGTTGAAGACCACGTTGTTGTAGATGTATACGTCGCCCCAGGGTCGTGAGCCGGCCGGATTGGAATAGGTGTCGCAGTAGATGTTCTGTGTGCAGTCCCAGACGGTGTTGTTCCTGACCACCAGCGTGCCGGTCATGCCCATGAGCTGCATGCCGTCGCCGTGGTTCGCGACATTGTCCATGTTGTTGATGGTGTTGCCTTCGATAAGAATCAGGCCGCCGCCGCCGCCCTTCATCCCGTCCGTCTGATTGTGATGGATCCGATTGTTGCGAATCGTCATGTCGGCGCTGAAGAAAGTGATCCCGTCACCGGCGTTATTGTAGAGACGGTTGTTTTCGATCAGCCCGTGGTGCCCGCCGGAATAGTAAACCGCCGCCGTGTCCGGGTTACTGCCGCCGCAGTCGTGAACGGTGTTGTTGACGATCTCCACGCCCCGGGCAGAACCCTCGCTCCAACCGACCAGGATCCCGTGGCCGGTGACGTTAATGACCTCGAACCCCTCGATGCGGACATAGCTGACACCTACCCGAAACCCGTGTTGGCGCACCTGTCCGCCATCGATCACCACAGGATCTCCGGGATTGGCCTTAAACGTGATCAACTGGCCCGGCTGGCCGGCGTGAGGCGACAGAAGCGTGACTTGTTCGGCATAGGTGCCGGCTTTGACGATGACCGTATCTCCGGCCGTCACGGTATTGGCGGCCTTGGTGATGGTCTTCCAAGGCAGCGCCTCCGTGCCGGCATTGGAGTCGGAGGCCGAGGGGTGGGCCTGGTCGACATAATAGGTCGCCCCGCAAACGGGGACCGCCAGCAGGGCGGCTATCAAGAAAGTGGCAATACTCAATCGCACCATGGAAACACCTCCTGGAATGTTATACCAGCCCCGAGACACATTGCCTCATGGACCCCGGCAGCCGCGCTGCCGGCAGACCGTACAGCGCCGACCCGCCGACTGCGTGAACCCGACAACCGGATTATAACAATTGTAACAATCGGCGCCGCTGATCGCGCCGGGGAAAAAAGTGGCGCTATGAAATAAGGCGTGCTGTCTCCTGGGGAGTGAAGATCCCCTGCCTTTATTGCGCATCTGTGCCGCAAATCTCGCTTTCGGCGAGCGGGGATTCTATACGCCCGGCAGCCGCGGTGCCACCGAAACCCGCCGGTAGCTCTGGCACAGAGTCCGCCGGCCGGGTATACTGTGACCTCGGCGGACTTGGCCGGGATGAGACGAACCCGGCCGGTGCGCACCACGCGGCGCCGGGGCCCTTTGGAGGCGGCGACTGTTCATGCCTGAAATCGTTGTCAAACTGTCGGCCCTGCTGGGCATCTCCTTCACCTCGGGCATCAACCTCTACCTGACCATCTGCATGGTCGGCCTGGCCCAGAAGTTCGGCTGGGGCAACGAAGTCGGCCTGGCGGGCTTCGAGTCGCTGGCCGCCTGGCCGGTCATCATCATCGCGGGCCTGCTCTTTCTGGTCGAGTTCCTGGCCGACAAACTGCCGGCGGTCGATCATCTCTGGAACGCCGTCCACACCTTCGTCCGTCCGCTGGCTGCGGCTGTCATCGGCGTCCTGGTCATCGGCACCGACCAGCCGCCGGCCGAGTGGATATTGGCCGGCCTCGGCGCCGCCATGGTGGCCACGACGACCAACGCCGCCAAGATCGGCACCCGCGTGCTGGTGGCCGCCAGTCCCGAGCCGTTCAGCGACATCATCCTCAGCCTGGCCGGCGACGGGCTGGTCCTGGTGATGGCTGCATTCGCCATCGCCTACCCGGTGCCGGCGGCCATCGTCTGCCTGGTGCTGCTGGCCATCATCGTCTACCTGTTGCCGCTGTTCTGGCGGGGCATGGTCTTTGTGCTGCGAATCACCTGGCACGCCATGGTGGCCATATTCGTTCGCGACTCGGTGGTCAAGGCCCTGAGGGACATGGGACCCGAGGACGCCGACGCCCTGGCCAAGGCCGACCTGGCCGACAAGAAAGCCGATCTCGTGCTGGGGGCCAACGTCAAGGGACTCCGAGGGGCAGGCTGGCTGCGCCGGGGCAAGCTCATCCTGATCGACGGTCAGGCGGTCTTTGTCTACCGCAAGTGGTTCCGCCGGCGCGTGGTCAAGGTGCCCATCGAGACGATCGCCCACGCCCGTCTGCGGCGGCGACTGCTGACCAACCTGCTCTGGATTCAGACGCCCACCGGCGGCATCTCCTTTTTGACCACTCGCCGCACCGACCGGCGAGCCGACCACGCTTTGGAACTGCTGGGCCACGCTCCGCCGGCAGGGTCTTCCGAGGATCGGCTGCCACCGCAAGCGGATGTCCAACCACAGGCCTGATCAATCCGCCTCCTCGCCCGGCCCAATCACGCCTCGGGGCCCGGCCAGAAGTGCTCCTCCGTGAACCCCAGCGACGACAGGTGGTCGCTGAATCCCTCCGGCCAGCGCTTGTAGTCGGCCTCGTGCGAATCGCTGCCCGTCGAGAACATACAGCCCGACTCCCGCAGGAAGATCAGGTACTCGTCGTACTGCCGGCGCCACCGCTGGCCATAGCCGTCGGAGAAGGTGATCGAGGCGTTGATCTCGACCGCCTTGCCGTTCTCGCGGGCCGCGGCGGCAAACTCGTCGTGCATCGACTGCGGGATGATCGAGAAGTCGTCGAGCCAGCGAAACGGCGCCACCTCGCCGTTGGCCTTATGGAACGTGGTCCGCCACCACCAGGGGTGGGCGATGATGTCGACCTGCGGATGTTCGGCCAGGAACATGTTCTGGCGGTGGTAACTGCGAACGCAGGAGTCCGCTTTCATCCGGGCCCCGAGCGGCCAGTGCGACCCGGCGATCACGTAACGAATGCCCAACCGCTCGACCAGTTCCTCGGGCAGGATCAGCTCCAGCCGGCCCTGCGGCCCGCCGGGGAAGCGGCCCCAGATGTTGCCCTCGGCTCGCGTCCGCTCGATGTCCCAGTCCCGCAGTACGCTGGCCTCGACGGCGAACTCGATGCCGTTGCGGCTCTCCAGGGCGTCGTACTCGGCCCGCGCCGCCTCCAGGTCGGCGATGTTCTCTTCCGTGAAAATGTGGTCGGCTATGCCCCACCGCTCAATGCCCGCGGCGCGGATGCACTCAGCCAGACGCTCCACCGTCGCCTCGTCCTTGCCGCACGGCGAGTTGTGCGTGTGCACGTGCCAGTCACAACGAATCTGCATGGTCCCTCCCTGGTTTCTCTGAGCCTGCGGCAATAATACTCGGCGACGGGTGGATATTCAACCGCCAAAAGGCCGGCTTTCGGCGGGGG
>JAACEH010000086.1 GCA_011682595.1 Anaerolineaceae bacterium | reverse complement strand
CGGCAACCACCTCTTGGCGGCACAGACCCGGACCGTTGTGTCACTATAGTTCCTGACGCCCCTCTCTACAAGGCTCTCATTCTGCCCGCCGAAGCAGTCCTTGTCAACCGCAAATCCAGGCGGCGCGGTCCCAGGTGGCGTGGCCGTCGCCGCCGATTGAGGATTTCCGGAACTTGCTCGGCGGGCGAACCGTTGCCGGGCCGCTCTAGGTGATGGTCTGCAGGGCCTTCCGGTAGATGCGGTCCAGGTCGCGGGCCTGGTCGGCGGGCAGCTCGAAGTCGTTCTCGTCAATGAGCTGCTGAGCCCGTTGCCAGGCTTCGTCCAGGATTGTCGGGCTGCCCAGGTTCTGCCAATGGCCGACGTTGTAACGGCGGAACAGTTCGGGGAACTGCATGAACTGACGGTACTGTGCGACGGTCGCCGGCTGGGCGAGGAAAGTTCCCTCGCTCAGCCCTTCGGCGATTTCCTCGACCGGGTCGCCGTCGGTGGCCAGGGGGTCCATGCCGCGGACGGCCCGGGCCACCAGGGCCAGAATGTCGTCGTCGATGATGGCCTGTTGCGGGCTGAAGACCTCGTCGACGGCCAGTTGCCCGACGCCGCGGAAACGCCGCACTCCGTGCATGGCCTGCCACAGGACGCCGGCCGTCCGTTCGGCGGCCGCCTGGGCGTCGGGCATGCGGGCCATCGAGTGAAACGTTCCGATCCACCCCCGGCGGCCGTTCAGGAAAGCCCCCATCTGCGAACTGGCCAGCCTCATCAGCATCTCCTCTGGTCCGCCGAAAATGATGCCGGCGTACTGGAACTCGAAGGGCTGCAGGCCGCAGCCGAAGCCGCCCTCGCCGAACCCCAGCCGCACACTGACCAGGCTCAGCCCAAGGCCCTCGGCCACCGTCTGGGTGAGGGCTGAACGAATCGGCAAGGGCGTGGTCGCCCCGACCGACGGAATGGCCCCGACCAGGATGACCTTGACGTCGTCGCGGCCGGCGAACTTCAGCGCCGCCTCCAGGCCGTGGTCGTTGAAGCGCAGGGGGCTGATGCCGATCTGTTCGTCCAGCAGGTAGGTCCGCCCGACGGCCTGGTTCATCTCGATAAGGAATTCGATCTCCGCCGGGTCGAGCACGGCCATGAAACCGCCCAGGCCGCGCGAGTGTTTCATGGCCACATACTCGCCGGTCAGCGTCGCATGCCGTGGGGCCACGTCCATGGGAACCAGCGGTATCGACCAGTTGGAGCAGCCCCGGGCGTCCATCAGCCGCGTCATCTGCACGGCGTCCTCGGTCGTCGGCGGGCGGACCCGGCCGGTCTCGGGGTCGGCGTAGTTCAGGCAGCACCAACTGGCCAGGGCCTCGAACTGCGGCTCCTCATCCGGCCGGCCCGCATTGCGGCGGCGGACCTCGTCCAGGTGGGCTCGCATCGTGTCGGGGTCGAACTTCAGCCGCCCGGATTCGTGCCTGATGCCCGGCTCGGCGGTCACCCGGTCGATCGTCTCGCGGTGCTCACAGGCAATGCCCAACTCCTGGAGCACACGCAGGGCGTCGGTCAGGACGTCGTCCAGCTCATCGTCGGTGTAGGGCCGGTTCAGTTCTGGTTGGTAGTGCATCTATTCCATTCCTCTCAGGAATCCCGAAAACCAGGTCGCGGATGCTACCCGGGGTGCTTCTCATCGTCAAGCAGGCGACTCAGAAACTCTTCCTCGGTCACCTCGGCGTCGTCCAGGAACCAGCGGACCTTATTAACGCTTCCGTCGTCGTTGAGCCACTCCCACTTGCCGTGCCGCGCGGACCCCTTGTAGCTGCCCCTCACGGCCGGCCACGAGCCGTCCTCCTGGCGCTCCCAGCACAGGACGCCCACGTCGCCGCAGGTGAGCCAGATGCGATCGTTGGGTCCCCAGCCGATCTGCCACAGCAGGCTGCCCGAGGCCCGGGTCTGCTTCTGGAAGTCAACCCGCCCCGCGGCGTCCAGCACCGTCAGTTTCACGCGACCGTAGGTCGACATGTCGGCCTTGCTCTGGTTCACTGTCGCCACCAGCACGTACTTGCGGTCCGGGGACGGAACCCGGGCCTCTTTGTCGCCGCCGTCCGCGCAACCGCCGCACAACCCGCCCAGCGCCGCCAGAAGCGCCGCCAGAATGAAAACTCTTCCCCCTCGCGGACCTGCGGCAACCACAGCTTTCCATGACATGGCTGTTCCTCTCAATTGAGCCCCTCGGGCGGACCCGCGGCCCGCGCCTCAGGTCTTGTCCTTCAGTTCCTTCAGCTTCACCAGGGCCTCCAGGGGCGTCAGTTCCTCGACCTTCAACTTGCGAAGCTCCTCGACCACTACGCGAGCGGAATCCTCGAACAGCGACAGTTGATCCGCCCCGCTCCCGGGCCGGGCTGCGTGGCCGGCCTGGTCGGCCTGGTTGACCCGTTCGGCCAGCAGCGACCGCCCGGAGTCGTCAACGTGCTGGGCCTCCAGGCTGGCCAGCACGTCGCGGGCCCGGTCCACCACCTCCTCCGGCACGCCGGCCAGACGGGCCACGTGGATACCGTAACTCTTGTCCGTCCCGCCCGGCAGGATCTTGTGCAGAAAGACCACCTCGTCTTCCCACTCGCGGACCGCCACGTTGAAGTTCCCCGTCGCCGGCAGCAGGTCCGACAGTTCGGTCAGCTCGTGGTAGTGCGTCGCAAAGAGCGTGCGGCAGCGAGTCCGGCGGGCCAGGTGCTCGGTGATGGCCCAGGCCAGGGCCAGCCCGTCGAAGGTGCTGGTGCCCCGGCCGACCTCGTCCAGGATGACCAGCGAGCGGGCCGTGGCGTTGTTCAGGATGTTGGCCGTCTCGCTCATCTCGACCATGAAGGTCGATTGCCCGCGAGCCAGTTCGTCGGAGGCCCCGACCCGCGTGAAAATGCGGTCCACCACGCCGATCCGCGCCCGCCGGGCCGGAACGAACGAACCCATCTGGGCCATCAGCACAAGCTGGGCCACCTGGCGGATGTAGGTGCTCTTGCCGGCCATGTTCGGACCGGTCAGAATCATCAGCAGGCAATCCTCCCCCGACAGCACACAGTCGTTGGGCACGAAGTCCGAGCCCAGCGTGCAGTCCAGCACCGGGTGGCGGCTGTCGATCAGTTCAAGGTCCAACCCCACGTCGACCTCCGGCCGCGTGTAGCGATTGCGGACCGCCACGGCCGCGAAAGTGCCCAGCAGGTCCAGCTCGGCCAGGGCGTCGGCCAGTGACTGGATGGCCGCCGTCTGCCGGGCCACCTGCTCGCGAACTCCCTGGAACAGTTCCTGCTCCAGGGCCAGGGCCTTCTCCTCGGCCCCGAGCACCTCGGTCTCGTGAATCTTCAGTTCCTCGGTGATGTACCGCTCGGCGTTCTTGAGGGTCTGTTTGCGGACGTACTCGGGCGGCACCTTCTCGGCATGGGCGTGGGTGACCTCGATGTAGTAACCGAAGACATTGTTGAAACCCACCCGCAGCGAGGGGATGCCCGCCCGCTCGGCCTCCCGGACCTGGAACTCGGCCAGCCACCGCGCCCCGCCGGTGCGAATCTCGCGCAGACGGTCAAGCTCCTCGTTGAAACCGTCGCGGATGAAGCCGCCCTCGCGCAGGTGGGCCGGGGCCTCCTCGGCAATGGCCTTTCCCAGCAAGGCCCGAAGCTCGGGCAGCAACTGGATTCGCTTCTGGAGGGTTTGCAGCCGTTCGGCGGGACGGTCCGCCAGCAGGGCCTTCAGGGCCGGCATCCGACCCAGGCTGCGACCCAGGGCCAGCAGGTCGCGGGGGCTGACCCGCAGGACCGCCACCCGGGCCACGATCCGCTCCAGGTCGGCCACCTCGTCCAGCAACTCCGCCAGCCGGTTGCGCAAGGGCTTGTCGCCGACCAGCAACTCGACCGCATCGAGCCGGGCCTTGATCCGCCCCGCGTCGGCCAGCGGGAACTGCAGCCAGGTTCGCAGCAGCCGGCCGCCCATGGCCGTCCGGGCATGGTCCAGCACGCCCAGCAGCGTGTGCTCGCGCGACTCGCCGCGCAAGAGCCTGGTCAGCTCCAGGCTGCGCACCGTGGCCTCGTCGAGGTAAAGGTAGCGGCCGCTGCGAAGGGCGGTCAACCGGCGGATGTGGCCCAGGGCGGTCTTCTGTGTCTCCTGGAGGTATTGCAGCACCGCCGCGGCGGCTCGAATCCCCAAGGGCATGTCGGCCACGCCGAACCCCTCGAGGCTGGCCACGGCGAAATGTTCCTTCAGCCGCCGCTCGGCGTCGTCGGCGTCGAAGACGTAGTCGGGCCGCTTGACCACTGGCGACCCGGCCGCCATCCGCAGTCGCCCGGCCAGCGGCAGGTCGTACTCGATCACGCGTTCGGCCAGGATACACTCGGCCGGTCCGAGGCGGGCCAGCTCGTCGCAGGCCCCGGCCAGGGTCGCCTCCCGGCAACAGAACTTGCCGGTCGAAATGTCGACCCAGGCCACGCCGGCCCGCCGGCCGTCGGGGCAGACGGCGGCCAAATAGTTGGCCTCCTTGTCCTCCAGCAGCGACTCGTCGGTCAGCGTGCCGGGGGTGACCACGCGGACCACGTCGCGCTTGACCACGCCCTTGGCCTGCTTGGGGTCCTCGACCTGTTCGCAGACGGCCACGCGGTAGCCGGCCCGGATCATCTTGGCCAGGTACGAGTCCACGGCATGGTAGGGCAGGCCGGCCAGGGGGATGGGGTTGTCGCTGCTTTTGCTGCTGCGCGTGGTCAGGGCCAGGCCGAGAACCTTCGAGGCGATGCGGGCGTCCTCGTAAAACATCTCGTAGAAATCGCCCATCCGGAAAAACAGCACCGTCTCCGGGTAGCGGGCCTTCATCTCCTTGTATTGTCGCATGGCCGGCGTCGGCATGGCGGACCTCGGTCAGTCGGATAGTTGTTGCGTCGAACGCCCGAGCCCGGATTGTAGCAAGGGCCAACCTCCAGAACAAGCGCGGGCGGGAATCCTGCCCGGGGGGAATCCCGGTCAGAGCGACACAGTCCGTTGCCCGCCCTTGACTTATCCGGCGACGACCGATAACCTGCCTCCATGGACCTCGAGCAGAGAATCAAAGCCAACCTCCAGCGGATCCGCGCCGAAATCGCCGAGGCGGCGGCCCGAAGCGGCCGCTCGGGCGACCACGTGCGACTGGTCGCCGTGACCAAGGCCGTCGGGTGCGACGAGATTGCCGCCCTGGTGGCCCTGGGACAGACGGACCTCGGCGAAAACCGGGCCGAGCAACTCCTGCCCCGGGCCGCCGAGGCTGCGCGGCAGGCCCTGGAAGTCACCTGGCACATGATCGGCCACCTGCAGAGGCGGAAGGTCCGCGACCTGCTGCCGGTGACGAGCCTCGTGCACAGCGTCGACTCGCTGCGCCTGGCCGGCCAGATCGACCGCCGGGCCGCCGCGGCCGAGTTGCCGCCGCTGCCGGCCCTGCTGGAGGTCAACGTCTCGGGCGAAGAGCAGAAGTACGGCCTTGGTCCCGATGAGGTCGAGGAGGTCCTGCGCAAGGCGGCGGCGATGGAGCACCTGGACCTGTGCGGCCTGATGACCATGGCCCCCTTTGTCGACGACGCGGAACTGACCCGGCCGGTCTTCCGGACCCTTCGAGAGTTGCGCGACCGGCTGAACGACAGCGGCGCCTATCCCAGGCCCCTGACCGAACTCTCGATGGGCATGAGCCAGGACTACCTGGTGGCCGTCGAAGAAGGCGCAACTCTGGTCCGCATCGGCAGGGCCATCTTCGCCTGATTTATTGCTGCGGGCGCCACACCTTGACCCCTGCCTTGAGCTTGTCGAAAGGCGCAGGGCAAGGTGTGCCGTGAGGCCGTTGAGCACACTTTGCCCCGATTTCATCGGGGTCAAAGTGTGACACTCGATCCTTCGCGGGAATGAGACGGGCCTCGCCAGCGCAAACGACCGGCCCCCGGCGCTACGCCGCGCCGAGGGCCAATGGTCTTGCTTCTGATTGCTGCCGCACCGCTGTGCGGGTTATTTCCTGCGTCGGATGAACAGGCCGAACAGTCCCAGACCCAGCAGGGCCATCGTGGCCGGTTCGGGAATCATGGTTTCGTTGACCTCGATGACATCGTTGCCGCAACCCCAGGCGATGTGAGCGTTGGCGGCTGAACCCGGGTCGGCCCCAAGCAGGTCCCAGTCGAGTTTGTACTCGATCAGGAAGGTGCCGTCTTCGTCACCGCCGTAGTCGAAGATTGCCGAATCGATGCCGGCCGCGCCAAGTAACTGGCCGGCCTTGATCTTGGCGTCGACGGCCCAGGGGCCGGCAATGTCCTCGACCTTGGCCATCGGGCCGTAATCGTTCTCGCGCTTGCCCTTCTTGCCCCGGTAACTCCCGTGGCCCTTCTGCAACTTCTCGGTGTCCTTCGGCTTGTCGATGCGGTAGACCGCCCCGGCCGCCAGGCCCTGCGAGGCCGATTGTGTGACTACGCCATAGGTGGTCCCGCCGATCTCCAGGAACAGGTCGCCCAGGGTGTAGTCGGTGCCGGAAACTTCCTTGCTCCAGGCCGAGCTGGTCACCACCAGAACCTGCAACTCGTTGCCGACGGTGCGCAGATGCATCTCTTCGAGGTCGAACGCCTCGCCGAGAGTGCCGCCGGGGCTGGGCACGCGGCCAATACCGTTCGGGTAGTCGATCGGCGCGTAGTCATCGGCAATGGTGAAGAATCGATTGCCCGTGTTACTGTTGGCCTGGTTGGTCTGCGAGAAGGGCGTGATGCCCCAATCAGCGACCTGGCCCGACGGGTTGACGATGATCTCGGCCGGCGACGTTGCCGCCATGATTAATACCAACACCAACGCAGGTGCGAAACGAATCCAAACCTTCTCTTCACAAACCGCAGCACACATCGTAGACAGTGTTTTCGGTGCCTTCATTCTGTTTCCCCTCCTTTTCAAGGCCGGTGTAAAGGACCTGTGAGAAATGCGGTTCTGCTGCTTGCCTTCCGCACGTTTTCTCCCCAGTAACGCTCCCTCAAGGGGAGCACGAATCGCGAACTGACGATGGACCCTTGCGCCGTCCATGCCTGAACTCTATTGATAAGGTCCGCCCATGCAAATCCGCCGGCCGGGGGGAGGCCCTTGCCACTCATAAACCAATGGTATCCAATAG
>JAACEH010000342.1 GCA_011682595.1 Anaerolineaceae bacterium | reverse complement strand
CATCCGGGCCATCCTGCCGCAGGCCGAGTTGTGGGAGAAGGCCTGCCCGCTCTTTGTGCCCATGGTCGAGGAGGGACGCCCGGCCGACGACCCGCTGGTCATGGCTGCGGTCCGGGAGTACCTGTCGCCCATCCGCGGGCGGGTCGATTCGCTGGTCCTCGGGTGCACGCACTATCCATTGCTGAAGCCCGCCCTGGCCGAGGTCCTGGGGCCCGAGGTGACTCTGGTCGACTCGGCCGAGGAAGTGGCCAGCGAGGTGGCCAGTGTACTGGAGGCCGAAGGCATGCTTGCCTCCGACGGCGACGGTGAGGTAACATGTTACGTGAGCGACAACCCCCAGCGGCTGCGAAACATCGGCCAGCAGCTGGTCGGCCTGTCGCTCAGGGATGTGACGCTGGTTGAGCCGGAGGAGTTTTTTGCCGCAGGCGACTCCGGCGGCGCTTGAGAACGATTCTAAACGATAATCGATAAACGATAGAGGTGAATCGAGGTGCGACGTACTTTTCTTTTGCCGGTTTTCCTGATGCTGGTGGCGCTTTGGCTGATTGGCTGCGACCGCGAGAAGAAGTACACGCTGATGGATTTGATCAGCCGCGTGATGCCGAAGGATCGGCCGGCTGTGCTGCAGGAGGCCATCGTCGCCGAGGATGCCGACATTCGGCGCGAGGCGATTCACAAGATGAGCAAATGGAAGGACGCCAGCGACGAGATGGTCGAGCTGGTGGGGCTGACGCTGCTGGGCGATCCGGACCGCATGGTTCGCGCCCAGGCGGCTCAGACTCTCGGCGTCTGGGCCAACCCGGCAAGTCTGGAATGTCTCATAAAGACGGTCCGGACCGACGACGACGCGTTCGTTCGCGCCGACTGCGCCGCTGCCCTGGGGCGCCTGGAAAGCGACGAGGTGAGCGATGTGCTCGCCGACCGCCTGCGATTTGACGGCAATGCCGATGTGCGGATTGCCTGCGCAAAAGCCCTGAAGTTGCACCGCGGAAAAGCGGCCGCCGAGGGACTGCTCCCCGGGTTGATGGATCGCGACTTGGCCGTCCGCGGCGCAGCCGAGCAGGCCCTGCGGTTTATGACCGGGCAGGATCTGGGCGGCAAGCCGGACCCCTGGCGGAAGTTTCTTTCCGAGGCCGACGATCCGCTGGCCGAATACGGCCATCCGCCGAAACGAAAGAAGCGGCGGGATCAGCGCGTCGATCCTGACGCCGAGAAGAAGGCCAAGATCAGGCAGATATTCAAGGACCTTTTTCCGCTGGAGCGGAAGAAAGGGCCGTTTGACTGAGCGACAAGGAAAACCGAAACGAAAGTTTCGTCGCCTGGTGCTGATTGCTGTGGCTGCCGCCGCGGGCCTGCTGCTTGGTTGGCTGGTGGCTGCGAAATGGTTTCCGGGCCACGGCGACCGGGAGATTTCCCGGCGGCAGAGCGACAAAGACCAGGCGCCGTTGCCGGTGGAGCCGAGAGCATCGGAGCCGGCCGGCTGAGCACAGCCAAGTGCAGGGTGTGACACATCAAGAGAGGGACGTCAGTGAAAGCACTCCTTTATGACGGCAGCCAGTTGGCGTTGGTGGACGATTACCCGGCGCCGCAGCCCGGGACCGATGAGGTGCTGGTCGAGGTCCGCCTGGCGGGCATATGCCGCACCGACATCGAGATCACCCGGGGCTACATGGACTTTCGCGGCGTTCTGGGCCACGAGTTCGTCGGCCTGGTGACCGCCGCCGGCGGAGCGGCGGGCCAGAAGTGGCAAGGCCGCCGCGTGGTCTCGGAGATCAACTGCGTCTGCGGGAAGTGCCAGATGTGCCAGGCCGGTCTGAAGACCCATTGCCAGTGCCGGACGGTGTTGGGCATCGACGCCCACGACGGCTGCCTGGCCGAGAGAATCGCCGTGCCGGCGGGCAATCTTTTCGCGGTGCCCGACGGCGTTACGGACGAACAGGCGGTTTTTGTCGAGCCGCTGGCGGCCGCCTTTCAGGTTGTCCAGCAGGTGCGGCCAAGTCCCAAAGACAGCGCGGTGGTGATCGGCGACGGCCGCCTGGGCCAACTGGTCGCCCAGGTCCTGGTCAGCCGGGGTGAGTCACAACAAGTTGCGGCGGCTCGAGCGGATGGGTATCAGTTGCCTGCTGGCCTCCGAGGCCCGGCCGCGGCGGCAGGCCCAACTGGTCGTTGAGGCCAGCGGCAGCAGCGAGGGGTTCGAGATGGCCATGGAGTTCGTCCGTCCGCGGGGCACGATTGTCCTGAAGAGCACCCTGGCCGGCGGCGCCAAACTCAACCTCTGCCCGATCGTGATCCATGAGATCACGGTTCTGGGCTCCCGGTGCGGGCCGTTCAGCGACGCCCTGGCCGCCTTGGCCGGGGGGACCGTAGATACCGAAGGGCTGATTACAGCCGAGTTTCCGCTGAGCGAGGGCTGCCGGGCCATGGAGGCCGCCCAGCACAGCGACGCCCTGAAAGTGGTCGTCCGACCCTAGCCGAGTTTGGAGGGCCGTCACATGCCGAGGTCGTGGACCAGCCATGATGGTGGGTTCGCCTATCTGTCGGCCGATGATGGCGACTCCCATGGCGTAGCGGTCATCGTGACGACGGGGTCCGAAAGTTCGAAACCCGACCTGGGATACGCTTCGGCCGGGGAGGCAATCTCGCCCGAGGCCCGGCGGTCGGTCGCCGAGGCGCTGGGCCTGGAGGCCGAGTGCCTGGTCTTCATGGAGCAGGTTCACGGGGCCGGCATTGCGGTGGTCGGCCGGGACGACGCCGGGAGGGGACTGGGCCGCCGCGAGACAACAGT
>JAACEH010000085.1 GCA_011682595.1 Anaerolineaceae bacterium | reverse complement strand
TTCTGGACCGCCTCGGCCCGGTGTTCCGAGAGCCCCTGGTTATCCTTGTGAAGCATTTTGGTCCGCTGCTTGCGAACCCTCGTGTTATCGGTGTGGCCGACGATGGCGATGAGAATCGGGCGGGCCTCTTCCTGGTTGAGGATGGCGGCCAGTTTGGTCAGCACCTCCTGGGCCTTGGGCTGGACAATATCTTCGCCCGAGGCGAAGGTGATGTCGGAGGAGAATCTCAACTGCCCATTGGCCTGATCGTAGACGAAGAACTCCGGATAGCTCTCCTGCAGGGCCAGCAACAGATTCTGAATGTGTTTGGGTATTCCGCCTCCACCGGTTGGCCGCTCGGCCAGTTTGGAGATCAGATCGCTGATGTGGGCATCCCTCTTGACCAGGTCGGCCCGCAGGGCGACATTCTCGTCCTTGAGAGTCTGAATTTGATCGTTCTTGGCGCCCATCAGGACATCGAAGTCCTTGATCTTGGCCTCCAGCGAGCGGTTTCGCTCCTGCAGGGCCACGATCTGGCCGTCCTTATCGATCAGTTGCTCCCCCAGTGTGCGGTTCTGTATCCGCAAGGTTCTCACTTCTTTCTGCAGTTCATCGCAGCCACCGACCACCATCGGAACCAACACTGCGACCACCAGGGCCTTACCCATCAGATTGAGGATTCTCATGGAAACCACTCCTTTCCTGGGCAAACTCTCAGATGCTCTTGCCTCTCGACAAGACCAACTTATCCAAGACATGCAAAAAAAGCGACATGGCCCGGCCGGCTTTGTCGGAACGAGCGGCCGGGTCTTCCTTTACGATATCCACAGCATTTCTACCGCCGTCCGAGCCTCGCGGCGGCAGCTTCGCCGGCTGCTTTCTGCCGGTCGAGCACGTAGCCGACGATCCCGGCAATGAGGGCCACAAAGCCAGCCCCCCCAGCCAGGTACGGCAGGTTCTCTTCGGCCCACTCGACCTGACTCGGCAGCAGGCCCATGAAGGCCGAGCCGACGGCGAACAGGGCGAACAGGCCGACAATCAGCGAAATGGCCAGCAGCGGCGTGAAGGCCTTGTGCCGCGGCTCGGGCTCGCTGACGATAATCATGCGGGTGCGACTGATGCCCGGGGTGGGCGAGGTAATCGTGGCGATGCCCGATTCCGGATCGATGGAGATGACCGGCTCGTCACCCAGCAGGTCCTCGCCGGGGGCTCCTTGGCCCGCCTCATCTTCCACGAGCACGGCCCCGAGACTGGTGTCGTCGCTCTCGGGGCTGAGCATCAGCGGCGCGGGCTGCAACTCATCGGCCGTCATGGCCGTCTCGGGAGTGGCCGACTCGATGTTGAAATCTTCGCTCTCGAAAACATTTTCCATGTCGGCGGCAATCCACGTTTCCGCGGCGGCGTCGGCCGGCTGGTCGGCTTCGCCCTCGGCGAACAGGACATCGCCCTCGATGGTCATCAGGGTGTCTTCCTTGGACTCCCCGGACAGGGCCTCGACATCCGACTCTTTGAACTTGAACACCCCGTCGGCCATCATGCCGTGCAACTGGCCGGCGTTCATCATGGCCCGAACGTCGTCGACAGACTTGCCCAGTTTCTGGGCCGTTTCCTCAATCGTCAGATATTTCTCCACAACTACCTCCTTGCGGTGGCCGGTAACAACAAACACCCGATTGAAAACTCCGAACTCTCCGTTTCAATCCGTATCTATGGCAACGGTGCGTCGCCGGGTTGCTTCCTGCCGCTGCCGGAGTCGAGCCGCTTGCGAATCTCCTCGGGCAACGGTTTGTCGTTGTTCCAGTACGACAGGCGAACGTCCTGCGAAATATCGCGAACCGCCATCAGTTTCAACTGCCGGCTCTCGCTGTCGATGGCGTAAACCAGCAGCCGCATTGTCTGGGCGTCGATGATGAAGACGCCGAGTTTCTTCTCGCCCAGTGGTCCGGAGGCCATGGTGAACCGGCCGTCCGATCCGCCGGAGACAAAGGCCGCGCCGCCCTGAGCATCGGCCCTCGACGCAGAAAGCCACCACACGCCGGCGCTGCTCAGCGCCAATGCGATCACCAGAGCAACAATTGACCAGCCTCTGGACGAGGTCATCTTTTTGCCCGCATCAAGACGGGGCGACACACAAGTGCTTCTGCCATCAGGGTTTGACGGTCACCTGTGCGCACCGGCCCCGTGCCCCATTATTATAGTCGCCGAAAGAAGCCTAATGCAACAAATATCTGTCCGCCCCCCCGACATTTTGCCCCCTAAAGAGAAAAGAGAAAAGAGAAAAGAGTAAAGAGCCCGCCCCCGGAGTTTCAGACCAGCCCGCACCGCTTGCGAAGCACCCATTCGGCGGCCAGCAGCGAAGCAAAAACGGCCAGCATCGCAAAGTTGTCCCACAGGCCCCGCCGCTGCTCGAACTTGACCGGATTCGTCACGTCCCGGGCCAGAAGGCTTCGCAACACACTGCGCAGCTCGCCGCTGCGGTAAGCCTTGCCGCCGGAAATCCGCGAAAGCTCGGCCAAGCCCTCGAGGTCGGCTTGCGGCATCTCCATCTCCAGGTCCGGCTCCCAGACCACGAAACGCGTGGCCGCCTGGCCGACCTTCTTGCCGCCGCGAAAAGCCGCCAGTTCCAACTTGTAGTCGCCCACCCGGTCCGCGGCGATGACGGCCTCGTAGTTGTCGCCGCGCCGCCTGACGGCCACGTCGCGCTTGCTCTGGCCGCCCGGGCCGCCCGGGCCGGAAAGCGTCAGCGTGCACGTCGCGTCGGTGACCGGAATGCCCTGGCCGTCCGACACGCCGGCCGTGGCCACCACCGCCCTGCGTTTGCTCAGCAGGTTGGGCAGGCTGTAGCGCTGCTGGCTGGTCATCACCCAGACGTTGCCCCGCCTTTCGGTGTCCTGGCCGGTCAGGTAGAGCAGCAGTTGCCGCCAGAATCGGCGATGGTATTTGCCCGGCGGATCGTCGCTGCCCTGGAGATACCACTGCCATGTGGTGTCGACGGTCAGCGCCGCGACGCGGCCCTTCCTGTACTGTCCGACAACCAGCAGCGGCACATTATTATTACCCCCGACGGCCAACACCTCGGCGCTGCTCTTTGGCGGCCCGACAACATTGGCCCCGGCCAGTGGCGGCAATGACTTCCAGGCCTGGGCCGATCCGTTCTTCTCCAACTGGAGGATTCGCATCTGCAGTCCGGCCGGTTTGGGTTGGAACTTCAGCGGCCCGGCAATCTGGCCCTGGCCGCTGGTTATGCGAACCGGCAACAGGTCCGCCAGGGGGGTGCCCGCATAGCCGCCGCTGGCGAAGGCATGTTCGCCGCCGATCATCAGGAACCCCACCCCGTCGGCGACCGCCGCCTTCAGCGACGAAGCCTGCCGGGCCGACAGGTAACTTCGCGGCACGTCATCAAAAAGGACCACCTCGTAGTCGGCCCACCCCTGCACCGTGTCGGGCACCAGCCGGGCCGCCTGCCGGCGAGTGATCAGCACCACCGAATCGACGTCGAACTCGCCCGCCTGGCGGACCGAGCGGGAAATGTAAGCCCCCTCCGGACGCAGGAAACCTCGCACCAGCAGAACCTTCAGGCCGCCTTTGACCACATCGACGAAGGTCGAGATGCGATTGTTCGTCGTGCACTGCTCGCCTTCGACCGGCCCGGCCTCCAGCTCCAGCTTGTGGCTGCCCGGGGCCGAGGCGCGGTACGGCAGACGCACTCGCCGGGTGAAACGGTTCGACGGCACCTTCACCTGTTCGCGGGCCACGACCTTTCCGTCAACCAGCAGGCGGACGCCGATCTGCCGACCTTTCAGGCCGTGGAACAGAAATTCGCCGCTGACTTCGGTGCGGTTGCCCACAAAGACGGTGGAGCGGGCTTCAATATCCCGGGCTATGCTGTCGCGCACCGCCCCGGTGGGCTCGGCCGACCCGTAGGCCACCGAGTGGATGGGGATGCTCAGTTTGCCGAAACGACGGGCCACGTCGGTTGCCCGGGCCTGCGACAGGTTGCTCTGCCCGTCGGTCATCAGGACGACGCCGAGAATTTTGCGGCGGACGTTCTCCTCGTAGGCGGCGCTGAGACAGTCGCCCAGGCGCGTGCTCGGCCCGTCGGCGGGTTCGACGGCGCCGATTGTCTCGCTCACCTGTTGGGCCAGAAGCTGCGGACCGCGAGCGGCGACCGGCCGGGCCAGGCCCTTGGCCACGGAGGTCAGCTTGTCGCTGAACTGGTAGGTCGCCAGGTCGTACTTGGCGGCCAGTTCCCGCAGCAGCTTCTCGTTCCGCTTAAGTTCACTGTGGACCGCCTCGCTGCGAGTGGCCATCGGACTGTTGCGGTCCGGCGACTTGTCCCGCGGGCCCTCGTCGCGAATGCTCATGCTCCGCGAGACGTCCTTCATGATCACCACCAGAGGGCGCTCGTAGCGCGTGCTGACACTGACCAGCGTGGGACGCATCAGGACGAAAATAACCGCCAGGGCGGCGCCTCCGCGAAGGGCCAGGAGAATTCGCCTCGTTCGGCCGCCGACCTGCCGCGTCATCCGCCCGTAGCCCAGAAGCAGGGCCAGAGCGAACATCGCCCCGAGCGGCAAGGCCAGAGAATAGCCACCGAACGGATCGAAGTTCAGGTGAGCGGCCAGTATGTCGGAAGCGGTAACTACGGACATCGTGCGATTTTCCCCGTCAGTCACACCCTGACCTTTAGTGTACCGCCCCGGGGAGTGGTCGCAACGTAAAAAACGCCCCTCCCCCGACCCGACGGTAGCCGCCTCTTGTGTCTTGCCCGCTCGCGGCCGACACCTTATACTTCACGCACCATGTAGGAGGTTGGCCAGGTCGAACCTGGGCCACAATAGATGTGTGGCACGGCGGGGCTTGCCCGCCGTGGCGAGAGTCATGGAGCGTTCGCCCACGGCCGGCAAGACCGGCCGTGCCACGCGACAAGAAAGTTATCCGGCCCCGCCGAAGGAAGTCGCGTTGTAGTATCAGGAGGACCACCCGTGCAAGAGCTGGCCCACCAGGCAGTTCAGGCCATCAAGAGTTGCGGCGCCGACTACGGCGACGTGCGCTTCCTCCGGCAGCGCGAGCAGGACATCGGCGTCAGCAACGCCGCCGTCGAAACGCTGACCGAAGAGCAGTCCAGCGGCTTCGGCGTGCGAGTGCTGGTCGACGGCGCCTGGGGATTCCATTCCTCGCATCTGGTGACCGAGGAGGAGATCGACCGCGTCGTCAAACAGGCTCTGGCCATCGCCCGGGCCAGCAAGCTCGTGGCCGGCGATCCGGTGGTGCTGTCGGCGGTCGAACCCTGCCGGGCCGAGTACACCACCGAGCACCAGAGCGACCCCTTCGAGGTGCCGCTTCAGGAAAAGCTGGAGGTCATGATCCGGGCCAGCGAAATGATGATGGGCGAACCGGTCGTCCTGGCCCAGTCGTTTTTTGCCGCCTACGAAACGGTCAAAACCTTCGCCTCGACCGAAGGCAGCCTGATTAGCCAGCGGATCATCGAGACCGGCGGCGGCATCGCGGCTACCGCCGTGGCCGACGGCGAGGTCCAGGTGCGGAGCTACCCGAACAGTTTTCGCGGCAACTTCGCCACGGCGGGCTACGAGTATTTTCGCGAGTTGGACATCGCCGCCCAGGCCGAGCGCGTCAGGGCCGAGGTCCTGGAGCTGTTGGCCGCGCCGCAATGTCCCAGCGGGCCAATGACCATCATTCTCGAAGGCGGCCAGCTGGCCCTCCAGGTGCACGAGTCGATCGGCCACCCCATCGAGCTGGACCGCGTCATGGGCATGGAGTCGGCCTACGCCGGCGACTCGTTCCTGACCTTCGACAAGTTGAACAACCTGCAATACGGATCGCCGCTGGTCAACGTGGTGGCCGACGCGACGGTGCCCGGTGGCCTGGGCACCTTCGCCTACGACGACGAGGGCGTCCCGGCCCAGCGGACGCCGATCATCACCGAGGGCCGCTTCGTCGGATACATGTCCAGCCGCGAAACGGCCCCGCTGCTGGGCCGCACCAGCAGCGGCACCATGCGGGCCAGTTCCTGGAGTCGCATACCGCTGATCCGCATGACCAACGTCAACCTGCTGCCTCATCAGGGCACGCTGGACGAGTTGATCGCCGACACCGACAACGGGCTGCTGCTGGCCACCAACCGCTCGTGGTCCATCGACAACAAGCGGCTGAACTTTCAGTTCGGAACCGAGGTGGCCTGGGAGATTAAGGGCGGCCGGCTCGGCCGGTTGTTCAAGAACCCGACCTACACGGGGGTCACGCCGGAGTTCTGGAACTCTCTCGACGCCGTCTGCGGGCCGTCCGAGTGGCGCCTTTACGGCACGCCCAACTGCGGCAAGGGTCAGCCCTCGCAGACCGCCCACGTCGGTCACGGCGTCTCGCCCGCGCGGTTCAGGAAGGTCGAAGTCGGAGTGATGAAATAGCCATGGACTACCGCAACAGAGATCGTCTGCTGCAACTGGCCGAGTCGGTCCTCGAGGCCGGCCAGGCCAGCGAGGCCGACCAGGCCGAGGTCGTCCTGACCACCGGCGAGGACTACCTGACGCGGTTCGCCGCCAACAGGATTCACCAGAACGTCGGCAGCCGGCAGGCCGGGGCGACCATCCGCGTGGTCAGCGACAAACGGATCGGCGTGGCCGAAACCGAGGGCCTGGAGCCCGAGGCCCTGCGCGACACGTTGGCCAGGGCCCAGGAAATCGCCCACTACCGCCCGCCGCTGGAGGATTTCAAGCACTTGCCCAGCCCGGGCAAGATCCGTCCCATCGCCGCCTTCGACCAGGCAACCGCCGACTTCTCGCCGGACCAGCGGGCCGGGATTGTCGCCCTGCTGGTCGCCGCCGCCAAGCGCCGCCGGGCCGAGGCGGCCGGCCTCCTGCAGACCCAGGCCGGCGAAATACTGGTCGCCAATTCCCGGGG
The DNA here is from genome assembly GCA_011682595.1 of Anaerolineaceae bacterium. Next base: position 6,849 of record JAACEH010000085.1, on the reverse strand, counting down.
CGTTCGGGCCTATCAGCGCATGACCGGGGCCAAGTTCCAGACGGTCGTCACCTGCGGCGACGGCGACGGGTATGCCCAGAGCGAATCATTCGCCGTCGGTGACCTGGACGTCAAGCGCGTGATTCGCGACGGCCTGCCGCAGCCGCAAACCCAGACCGATCGAAGCCGGCGAGTATGACGTCGTTCTGGAACCGGCCGCCGTCGGCATCCTGGTCGACATGCTCGGCTACTCGGCCTTCGGGGCCAAGGCCTTTCAGGAGGGCCGCAGCTTCATGAGCGGCCGCCTGGGCGAGAAGGTAACCGGCAGCAACATCACCATCATCGACAACGCCCATCACGCCAAACAGCGCGGGCTGCCGTTTGATTTCGAGGGCCTGCCGCGAAAGCGGGTCAAGCTCATCGACCGCGGCGTCGCCGCCGGTGTGGTGTATGACAGTTACCTGGCCGGTCGCGAAGGCGGGCGAAAGTCCTCGACCGGCCACGCCCTGCCGCCGAAATACGCCTCCTACGGAGCGATGCCGATGAACCTTGTTCTCGCTGGTGGGAGTGAATCGCTGCGGAGTTTGATCGCCGGGACCGAGCGCGGGCTGTTGGTGACGCGGTTCCACTACGTCAATTTCGTCGAGCGGATGAAGGCCGTCCTGACCGGCATGACCCGCGATGGGACGTTCTGGATCGAAAAGGGCAAGGTCAGCCATGCGGTCCGCAACCTGCGCTTCACCGAAAGCCTGGTCGAGGCCTTCGACCGCGTTGAGGGACTGACGCGGATGCGCCGCCGCGTTGAGGGCGGGGCGCTCTGTCCGGCAATGAAGATTCGCAAGTTCCGTTTCAGCGGGACGACCGAGTTCTGAGTTTTGAGTTCTGATTTTTTCTTTCCAGGAGACACGAACGTGAAGGCAGCCGTGCTGTATGAGAAGCGCGACATGCGGGTTGAGCAGCGGCCCAAACCGAAGCCCCAGGGTTCGCAGGTTCTGATTCGCGTCCGGGCGGTCGGCGTGTGCGGGTCCGACGTCCACTACTGGACCGAGATGTGCATCGGCGACCAGGTTGTCAAGGCCCCCCAGCCGGTGGGCCACGAGTTCGCGGGCCAGGTCGCCGAGGTCGGCCCCGAGGTCCGGCACCTGAAGGTCGGCCAGAGAGTCTGCATCGAGCCGGCCTTAAGTTGCGGCCGCTGTCGCCAGTGCCTGGAGGGCCGCCCAAACTGTTGTCCGAACGTCATCTTCTACGGCACCCCGCCGGTCGAAGGGGCGCTGCAGGAGTTCGTCCTGGCGGAGGCCGAGCAGTGCACCGCCTTGCCGGAGGCGATGAGCTACGCCGAAGCGGCCATGCTCGAGCCGCTGCAGGTCGGCATTCACGCCTTTAACCTCCTGCCCTGCGTGCCGGGCGACTGGGTGGTCATCGTCGGGGCCGGGAGCATCGGCCTGGCCTGTCTGGCCATGGTCCATGCCGCCGGGGCCACGCGAATCATCGTCACCGACAAACTCGACTACCGCCTGGAGCTGGCGAAGAAACTCGGGGCCACCCAGACCATCAACGTCACCAAGGAGGACCCGCAGGAGGCGGCGAATCAGCTGACCGACGGCCTCGGAGCCGACCTGGTTTACGAGGCCACCAACACCGTCGATGGGCTGCCCCAGGCGCTGGCCGTGGCCAGGATCGGCGGTCGGGTGGCCGCCATCGGCATCCCGCCGGTGGATGCGATCACCATCCCGGCTTCCCATCCGCGGCGCAAACAGTTGACCGTCCAGTTCATTCGCCGCAGCGCCCACACCCTCCGCCAGGCCCTGGAACTGGTGGCCACGGGCAAGGTCGACGTCAAGCCCTGGATAACGCACCGCTTCCCGCTGGACCGCGTGACCGAGGCCTTCGAGTTGGTGGACAGTTACGCCGACGGCGTGCTGAAAGCGGTCATCGAGATGTAGGCAGTCGCCGGGGGGCTACGCTTCTGCTTGTCGTGAGAGTTTTCCGCGTGGGTGAACTTGTCGGTTCACCCATCCACGGATTCATTCCCCGGCGGGGGTGGCATGCGTCGCTTGCGACGCATGTTCCGTGATTCCACGACACATGGGCTGGCAAGCAGCCCATGCCACCCGCCCAAGGCACAGCAGCAACACAGCGATGATGACTGCGCAAACCATGATAAGAACAATCCCACGCGCGGCTTTGGCCATGAAACACCTCCGATCAGTTGCCGTTGTCCGGGTCGGGCATGTCTACGCCGAACAAGTCGCGGTAAGCCATGCGGAATCGCTCCCATTTGGCCTGAATGGCCTTGGTTGCGCGTGTTTCTTCGTCAAGCCAAACTTGGTGGACTTCTGATTGTGATAGTGCGAGGCGGGTGGCATGGTCCACGCTGGCGTGGCCATGATTTGTTCACCCACGAAAGGCCAGAATCATATAACGGAAGTATACCACTGCAAGTATGGCCCGGACAAGAGAAAAGCGGGTGCCGTGGTCACGGTGTCTGTGACCACGAGAGGGCGAACCGGCGAACGTGGCTACACACACCGTAGCCACGGCACCCGTCCACCCAAGCCACCCAAGCCACCCAAGCCACCCAAGCCACCTGGCTGCCTGAAAGCCACCTACAAACGTGACGTGCACCCAAGCCGCAGCCCCCGGCAAAAACGAAGAGACTCGACACCGATCATGTCGAGCCTCCTGATTCATGGTGGGCAGGGGCGGACTTGAACCGCCGACACACGGATTTTCAGTCCGTTGCTCTACCAGCTGAGCTACCTGCCCTACGGGAACTTCGCAGACCGTTTCGATCAGCCTGCGCCTTCAACAGAAAAACCAATATAATCGACCGAAGGCAAATGTCAAGCCACTCACCACCCAAGCCACCCAAGACCACCCAAGACCACCCAAGACCACCCAAGACCTCGCGAATCACTTGCCCTTGGCGCCGTCAGCCTCCGGCTGCTGCTGGTCGCCGCCGCCCTCCGACTTGTTTTGCTTGTCCTTGTCCTTCTTTGTGAGATCAACGAAGCCACTGCGCTTGAACAACTGCTCAGGATCGATGAGTTCCCGGAGCACCGACGACCGTGCGCGGCGAATGGCCTGGCCGGTCATCCACGGCCTGCCCGCCTTGTACTCGGCGTCGGTAACGCGGACCACCTTCTTGATCTCGAACACGGTCACGCGATTGAGCTTCGCGGTGCCGACCACGCCGAACGATTCACCGGCGTCAACGGCCTCGAAAACCTTGAGAACCATGGGATTCTTCTCTTCGGGGTATGGACGGCGAACCGTTTCGGGTGCAACGACCACCTTCAGGCCCTTTTTCTTGACGGCCTTTTCGAGCCCCTCCTGCCGGGCCAGGGCCAGCAACTCCTCGGCCTCCCGCTCAGCCAGAGCGTAGGCCGCCTTCTTCTTCAGATCCTGGACCACCTTCTTCCGCACCGGGTCAACCGTCTTCGGCACCTCGGCCTCGGCGACCTCGGTCACGACGAAGATATAACAGTTGCCCGCCCCGTCGGACAGCACGCCCTCGGGCCGCCCCTTGTATATTTCCTCGGTCTTGCTGAACGGCTGAATGCGGAACACCAGGTCGCCGAAAAAAGTCGGCATCCACTGCCGGGGATCACGCGAGGCAATGAAGCTGCCGCCAATGCCGGGCATCGCCCGAAGGTCTTCCCGGCTGAAAAGTTTCTCTGCCGCCTGGTAGGCCACGAACTCGCCGTCGGCCAGGTTCTCCAGCGACAACTGCGGGCGGCGGAGCAACTGGCGATAAATCTCCTCGGCCTTGTCGCGGCAGGCCTGCCTGGCCTTCTGTTCGAGAAGGTCCGTCTTGATCGTGTCGCGAACCTCGGCCAGGGGCTTGAATTTCTTCTCGGGCTTGGGCTTCTCCACGGTCTTTTCCGGCCCGGCGGCCTCGGCTGTCGCCGGCTCTTGCGTAGCGGTGGCTTCCTCCGGCGGCGCGGCGTCCGTTGCGGGGCCCGCTCCGCCGCCGTCATTGGCCTTTTCGTCCTCATCGTCCGAGGGCTGGCCGGTCTTGGGCTGCTCTTTCTCCTCGATGACGTACTTCGGGTCCTTGTTCTCTTCGTAGTACTTCTCGATCTCCTGGTCGGTGACCTGGGCGCCGGGCTTGAACGAATCGATCTTCACCTTCAGGTACTCGAACTTCACGCGATTGGGGAGTTTGCATCCGAACAGGTTATCGGTCTGGCCGGCCAGTTTATCCTTGTACTGCTCGAAATGGGCCTGGATCTCCTCCTCCGTGGGTTCGGCCGCCTTGAGCCGGTAGGGCCTTACCGCCAGCTCGGCCTTGAGGATCTCGGCCTTCTCGCTCCGTAAGCGGAAAAGTGTGTTGACGTCCTCTTCGAAGGCCTTGCCGCCGCTCATGAGGTTGCTCAGGTAGATGTTCAGCACCATCTCCTGGCGAATAGCCTGGACCAACCGCTGGTTGAGCCGCTCGAATTGTCTTGACGAAAGCGGCCGGCGCATCATTTCGGGCGGCAGAAAAGAAATCCTGCTCAGGCCGCGGATCAGGTCTTCCTCGACCCCGGCCTGGCGCCACTGGTCGAGGTGGGCCCGGGCCATCTCCTCGGTGACCACTACGCCGGCCATTTCGGCTTCCTTGAGCAACACGGCGGTGGCCTGCCAGACTTTCGTCGCCTCCGGGGTCAGATTCTCAGCGCTCAGGCCGCCGGCCGTTGCGAAGCGCCGCGGCATGGGGCTTCCGTAGGTCATAATGGCCGACAGTTTCGGCCAGGTGAGGACCTTGTTCAGGGGGTCTTTCGGATCCTTCATGGCCCGCTCGATAACCTGCTGGAGCCTGGCCATTCCGCTGAGGTTGTGGCGAATCTCCTCGGCCTCGGTGCGCGACACCTCTTTGCCGTAGTTTTTCAGCACGAATTGCGCTTTCCCGGCCTTGGCCCGCATCTTCAATTGCTCCAGCAACCTCGGCATTTTGGCCAGCGTCCCGAAAGTCACCATGGCGAACATCGCCCCCAGCAGCAGGATGAGTCCGTACTTCTTGTGCTTCCGGAAAAACCTCAGCGCCATCTCTATCTCCTTCTTTTGCGCCCGCGGCGGCCGCCCGCGGAACAGTGTGAATGGGATAATCTAGCCTGCGGCGGCGCTCAATTCAATGAAAAAGGAGCCCACGCGGCGCAATGGCGCCGGGAACCCCCCCGGGGAATTGACCTTGACAGCCGGGAGCGGCTTCTGATTAAATCTCCCTGCCCTGGCGACGGGAACACCTGCGAACAGTCCTGCCGCCGGCATCTCATGTGCCAGGACAGGAGCGCTACATGGCCAAATCGCTGGTTGTCGTCGAATCTCCGGCCAAGGCCCGGACCATCAAGAAGTACCTGGGACCGGGTTTCGAGGTCAAGGCCTCGATGGGCCACGTCCGCGACCTGCCCAAGTCGGCCCTCGGTGTGGAGGTCGACCACGGGTTCAAGGCCAAGTACGTCGTTTCGCGGGATCGCAGCAAGGTCCTCAAGGAACTCCGCGCCGCCGCGAAGAAGGCCGACCTGGTCTATCTGGCCACCGACCTCGACCGCGAGGGCGAGGCCATCGCCTGGCACCTGGCCGAGGCCCTCAAGCTCAATCCCCAGACGACCTATCGAGTGGTCTTCAACGAAATAACCAAATCGGCCATCAAGGAGTCTTTCGCCGAGCCGGGCCGCATCGACATGAACAAGGTCAACGCTCAGCAGGCCCGGCGGATCCTCGACCGCCTGGTCGGCTACAAGCTGAGCCCCCTGTTGTGGCGAAAAATTCGCCGCGGCCTCAGTGCCGGGCGCGTCCAGAGCGTAGCCGTCCGCCTGGTCGTCGAACGCGAACGCGAGATCGAGGCCTTCAAGCCCGAGGAGTACTGGCGAATCCGGGCCACCCTCACCCCGGCCGGTGTGGCCGACCAGGACCAGCGCTTCGTCGCCGAGTTGGTCAAGTACGATGGCCGGAAGTTCCGCCCCGCCAAGGACGAGCAGGCCCAGGCCGTAGCCGCCAGCCTGAGAGAGGCCGACTACACCGTCGCCCGGCGGAAGGTCCCCGGCCTTCACCACCAGCGAGTTGCAGCAGGCCGCTTCCACCCGGCTGCGAATGGCCAGTCGCCGCACCATGCGCATCGCCCAGCAACTCTACGAAGGCGTCGACCTGGGAGCCAGCGGACAGACGGCCCTGATCACCTACATGCGAACCGACAGTCACCACACCGCCGCCTCGGCCCTGCAGGCCTGCCGCGAGCTGATCACCAAGCGGTTCGGGCCCGACTACCTGCCCGAGAAGCCGCACTACTTCACCTCCCGGGCCGGCGCTCAGCAGGCCCACGAAGCCATCCGCCCGACCGACGTGGCCATAGTGCCCGAGGAGGTCGAAGGGTCGCTCAGCGAAGAACAGTTCAAGCTCTACCGGCTGATCTGGAACCGCTTCGTGGCCTCGCAGATGAAGCCCGCCGAATGGGAAGTCACCGATCTGGCCATCCAGGCCGGCCCCGGCGAACTCAAGGCCATCGGCCGCAGGCTCCTGTACGACGGCCACACCCGCGTCACCGGCCTGCGGATTGGCAAGGACGAGCAGATGATACCCCGGCTTGACGAGGGCGACGCCCTGGACCTGGTCGAGATGAAACCGTCGCAGCACTTCACCCAGCCGCCGCCGCGGTACAGCGAAGCTGGCCTGATCCGCGAACTCGAGAGCCGGGGCATCGGGCGACCGTCGACCTACGCCGCCATTCTCTCGACCATCGAGGACCGCGGTTACGCCGAGCAGCAACAGCGCCGCTATTTCGCGACCGACCTGGGCAAAATCGTGACCGACAAGCTGGTCGAAAGTTTCCCCAAGATCCTCAACGTCGAGTTCACCAGCCACATGGAAGACGAGCTGGACAAGGTCGAG
>JAACEH010000084.1 GCA_011682595.1 Anaerolineaceae bacterium | reverse complement strand
CAAAATCGTGACCGACAAGCTGGTCGAAAGTTTCCCCAAGATCCTCAACGTCGAGTTCACCAGCCACATGGAAGACGAGCTGGACAAGGTCGAGACCGGCCAGATGGATTACGTCGAGGTTCTCAAGGAGTTCTACACCCCGTTCAAGGAAGCCCTCGACGCCGCCGACCAGCCGAGTGAGATGAAGACCGACCTGGTTTGCCGGGAGTGCGGCAAGCCGATGATCCTCCGCTCGGGCCGCCGCGGGCCGTTCCTCTCGTGCACCGGGTATCCGAAGTGCAAGACCACCGGAGAGGCCTCGCCCGAGTTGATCGAGAAGTTCAAGGAGAAGTTCGGCGAGCAGAAGGGGCTGACCGCCCCCGAGCCCAAGGACACCGGCCGCAGCTGTCCCAAGTGTGGCGGCAAACTCCTGGAACGTCTCGGCCGTTACGGCCTCTTTGTCGGCTGCCAGGAGTACCCCGAGTGCAAGTTTATCGAGAAAGCCAGGAAGAAGCCGCCCGAGGGCGAACAAACCGAACTGCCCTGCCCCAAGTGCGGCCAGGCGCTGGTCAAGGTGAAGTCTCGCCGCGGGGTCGTCCACTTCGTCTGCCCCGACATCGACAATTGCGACGGAGTTTTCCCGGCCGACGCCAAGGGCAACCTGGCCCCGCTGCCGGACTGCAAGGAGTGCGGCAAGCCGATGCTCATCCGATTCAGCCGCGGCGAGCCGTTCGTCGGTTGCAGCGGATACCCCAAGTGCCGCAGCACAATCTCGTTGGGCCCGAAGCGCAGCGGCAAGGGGGGCGCCAAGGGCGGCAAGAGCCGACCCCGCGCCAAAAGGAAAGTTCTCGAAACGGACGTCGAGTGCGAGAAGTGCGGCCAGAAGATGGTCGTCAAGATGAGCCGCCGCGGACCGTTCCTGGCCTGCCCGGGGTACCCCAAGTGCAAGAACGCCAAGAGCGCGACGGCCGAGCAGATCGAACAGTTCAACGCACTTCAGGCCGAGGCCGAAGCGGCGCCGGACAGCGGCAGCGCCAAGACGTCCGGGAGCAAGAGCAAGGCGCCGACCCGCAAGCCGCCGCCGACCGACGACGCTGAGACGAAAGAATCGGATCAATCGTGAAGATCACCGTCCTGGGCAGCGGAACCAGCCACGGCGTGCCGATGATTGGCTGCCGGTGCCCGGTCTGCACCAGTAGCGACCCGCACAACCGCCGCACGCGGGCCTCGCTGCTCGTCCGGTACGACGACCGCAACATCCTGATCGACACGACGTTCGACCTCCGCACCCAGGCCCTGGCCGCCGGGCTGGACCGCCTGGAGACCGTGCTCTTCACCCACCACCACGCCGACCACGTCTGCGGCTTCGACGACCTGCGGCGGTTCTGCGACCTGCAACAGGCCCGTATCCCCTGCTACGGCAACGTCCACACCATCGAGCACCTGCAGAGAATGTTCCCCTACGTTCAGACCACCGGCCACCCGGCGACCTACGAGATTCCGGTGATCAGTTTCCAGGCCATTGACGGCCCCTTCGACCTGTTCGGCCGCCAGGTGATTCCCGTGCCCGTCAAACACGGCCGCTGGGACTGCCTGGGCTACCGCTTCGGACCTCTAGCCTACGTCACCGACGTCAACGCGATTCCGGAGTCGTCCATGGAGCTGCTGGGGGGCCTGGAGGTGCTGATCCTCGGCGCCCTGCGTCACCGCCCGCACCCCACGCACTTCACCGTCGCCGAAGCATTGGAAGTCGTCAACCACCTCAGCCCGCGCCGCACGTACTTAACCCACATCTGCCACGACCTGGACCACGCCACCACCAACGCCGCCTTGCCCGACGGCGTTGCATTGGCCCATGACGGCTTGACATTCAACGTGGCGCATTCGTAGGGACACGCCCGCGCCGTGTCCCTACATAAATTGCCGCCGCCCTACCCCGCCTGGTCGACGCCGATGGCGCTGGCGGTGGCTCGGGACTCGATGTGACTGATGCTGATCCAGAGCCGGGCCATGCCGCGCTCGGCGGCCACCTCGGCCGTGCGGCCGTGAAGCTCGACGTGGGGTTCGCCGCTGTCCTTGTGCAGCACCTCGATGTCGCGGAAGGCCACGCCGCGGCGGAGCCCCGTGCCCAGGGCCTTCATGACCGCCTCCTTGGCGGCAAAGAGGCCCGCGTAGACCTCCGCCCGCCCCCTCTTGCGCCGCTCGGCGAAGGCGATTTCCTTCTCGGTGAAGGTGCGGGCGATGAACCGCCGGGGGTGGTCGGCCATCATCCTGGCGATCCGCTCGACCTCGATGATATCCACACCGTGTCCGACAATGGCCATGGAAGGTCTCCTTGCCGCGCTAAGTTAGGCGGGACGGGGGCGATTTGCAATCAAAATTGGTCTGGCCCTTGGACTGTCATTGGCGGCATGCTATACTGCGCGGCTCAATGACCTGGCCCACTTGCCCCTTTTTGCCGGAGACAACCTAGAGCGATGGATTACCTGGCCGACCTGACGCCCGCCCAGACCGAGGCGGTCACCCACGTTGACGGTCCCCTGCTGGTGCTGGCCGGGGCCGGCAGCGGCAAAACCCGAGTCATCACTCGCCGCGTCGCTTACCTGCTGAGCCAGGGCATAGCCGACCACCAGGTGCTGGCCATCACCTTCACCAACAAGGCGGCCGAGGAGATGCGGAGCCGCATTGCCCGCCTGGTGCCGATCCGGCGGATGACGGCGGCCACGTTCCACTCGTTCTGCGCCCGGACGCTGCGCATCTGGGGGCATCTGCTGGGCCTGGAGCCGAGCTTCACCATCTACTCGCAGGCCGACTCGAAGCGGACCGTCAAAGAGGCCATTCAGCGCCTTGACATGGACCCCACCCACTGGTCGCCCGACCGCATTCAGGGCCGCATCAGCCACCTGAAGAATCGCCTCCAGGGGCCCGAAGAGTTTGCTCAGGAGGCCGACGATTACTCGGGGCGGAACGTGGCCAAGATTTACGAGGCCTACCAGGCGGCGCTCGGGGCGGCCAAGGCCATGGACTTCGACGATCTGCTGATGAAGGTGGCGATCGGTTTGAGGGACAACGCCGAGTTCCGCGAGGTGATGCAGGACCGTTACCGTTACGTTCTGATCGACGAGTACCAGGACACCAACGAGGCCCAGTACCACATAGCCCACCTGGTGGCCGACAAGTACAAGAACATCTGCGCCACGGGCGACCCCGACCAGTCGATTTACGGCTGGCGGGGAGCGAACATTAACAACATCCTGGACTTCGAGGAGGACTTCCCCGGTTGCCGCGTGATCCGCCTGGAGCAGAACTACCGCTCGACGCCGCAGATCCTCGAGGCGGCCGGCAGCCTGATCCGCCACAACCGCAAGCGAAAGGCCAAGGAGCTTTTCACCGAGAACCCGTCGGGCCTTCCGGTGCAGGTGGTCGAGGTCGGCTCGGCCGAGGACGAGTCGCGTCACATCGCCGACCAGATTCGCAGCGATTGCGGCCCCTCGGGCAACTACTCCGAGGTGGCCGTCTTCTACCGCGTCAACTCCCTGAGCCGGGCCATCGAGGACGCCCTGCGCGGGGCCGACATTCCCTACGAGATCGTCCGCGGCATGAGCTTTTACGAGCGGCAGGAGATTCGCGCCCTGGTGGCTTACCTGCGGGTGCTGGTCAATCCGGCCGACGACCTGGCCGTCCAGCGGATCATCAACACGCCGGCCCGCGGCATCGGCGATACGACGGTCAAGCGGCTGCAGGTCTTCGCCCGGAAGCGCAGCCTGTCGCTCCTGGAGGCCTGCCGCATGGCCGGGGAGATAGACAGCCTGAAAGCCCGGGCCAAGAAACTCGTGACGGGATTCGCCGAGCTGATCGACGAGCTTGCCGGGCTGGACCGCGACCGCATGGAGCCCCTGGTGACGGCGATCGTCAAGCGGACCGGCTATGACGATTATTGCCGCAAGCTGGGTGACGGCGAACAGGACCGCTTGGCCAACGTCGGCGAGTTCGTGACCGTGGCTGCAAACTTCGACGCCGAGGCGGCCGAGCTGGTGCTGCCGGAAGACGAGGCGGCCGCCTATTCGCCGCTCATGCGTTTTCTGGAGCGGGTGTCGCTGACCAGCGACCAGGACGACGTGCACGAAGAGGTCGCCAAGGTTCACCTGATGACCCTGCATGCCGCCAAGGGGCTGGAGTTCCCGGCCGTTTACATCGTGGGCATGGAGCAGGGCCTGTTGCCGCACGCCATGGCCGAGGAAGATGGCCGCGACATTGAGGAGGAGCGCCGCCTGTGTTTCGTGGGCATGACCCGGGCCAAGAAGAAGCTGACCCTGCTCTTTGCCCAGTACCGCATGCAGCGCGGCCAGACCAACCGCCAGGGGCCGAGCGTTTTTCTGGAGGAGATCGGCGAGTCGGGCGTCCAGCGGCGCCTGCTCGACGAGCCCGTCGCCGGTTACGGGGCCTATCACCCCTCTGCCAACAAGGGCTGGGCCAACGGGCGGACCAGGCGCTACCCGGCCGGGCGACAGACTGCCGCCGACCGCCAGCGGCACGCGGACCTCGAAGAGGACGCCCGCCTGCGGGCCGCCCTGCCGCAAGACGATTCGCCGTACCGCAAGGGGCTGCAGGTCCGCCACCCGACCTACGGCGTGGGCATCATCACCCGCCTGGCCGGTTCGGGCGAAGGGACAAACGTCTACGTCCGTTTTCCCCACGTGGGGGAGAAGGCTTTCAAGGCCGCCTTTGCCCGGCTGGCCATCCTCGGTTAAGGAGAACCAGTTTACCCGGGACTGGAGTTCGACTATCATCAGCGCTGAAGTTTGCAGTCGAGTTTTCTGACAGAACAGGGGAAATGGCCATGGCCGCCGGCAAGAAGAAACCCGCCAAGTTGGATATCCGTTTCGATTACAACAACGTCCTGGCCGAGCGCGTCGGCAGCAAGGACGGCCTGAGCGATGCGGCCATCGAGCGTCTCGCTCGCCGGACGCCGAAGATCGCCGCCCGCCTGGCCGCCCAGCGGGCCGCCGGCAAGCTGCCCTACCGCGACCTGCCTTACCAGGAGGACCAGTTGCGGGCCATCCAGAGGAGCGTGCGGGCCAGGAAGGGCAAGTTCGACAACGTGGTGGTGCTGGGCATCGGCGGCTCGGCCCTGGGGGCCAGGGCGGTCCATACGGCCTGTCGCCGCCCCTTTGTGGATCTGCTGAGCGAGAAGGATCGCCAGTGGCCGCGGCTGTTTGTCATGGACAACATCGACCCGGCCCACTTTGCGGCCCTGATGGATACCATCGACCCGGGGCGGTCGCTCTTTGTGCCGATCAGCAAATCGGGCAGCACGGCCGAGACCATGTCGCAGTTGATGATCTGTCGCGATCTGCTCAAGAAACGGCTGGGCAACAAATACGCCCGCAACATCGTGGCCATCACCGGTCGGAGCAAGGGTCCTCTGAGGCAGATCGCCGAGGCCGAGGGCTACGAGACCTTCGCCGTTCCCGACGGCGTGGGCGGACGGTTCAGCGTGCTGAGTCCCGTGGGCCTGTTTCCGCTGGCCATGGTCGGCATAAACATCCGTCAGCTGCTGGCCGGGGCGGCGGCCATGGACGCCCGCTGCAAGGCGACGAATTTGCGGCGCAACCCGGCCTTCATGTCGGCGGCCGTTCAGTACCTCTACTACCTGAAGGGCAAGCCGCTGAGCGTGATGATGCCCTACAGCCAGGCCCTGGGCGACGTGGCCGACTGGTACCGCCAACTATGGGCCGAGAGCCTGGGCAAGATTCGCACCCGCGGCGGCAGGAAAGAATTTGTCGGCCCGACGCCGATCAAGGCCCTGGGCGTGACCGACCAGCACAGCCAGGTGCAACTCTATCGCCAGGGGCCGAAGGACAAGATCTTCACGCTGCTGGCCGTCGAGGACTTCGGGCGCGAGGTGAAGATTCCCAAGATCCTCGGCGACGTCCAAGGGTGCGGCTACCTGGGCGGCCACACGATGGGCGAACTGATGGACGCCGAGCGGCGGGCGACCGTCTACGCCCTGACCAGGAGCGGCCGGCCGAACGTCACCGTCACCCTGCCGGTGGTCAGCGAGCACACGGTCGGGCAGTTGCTCTACATGCTCGAGGTGCAGACGTCGCTGGCCGGCGAGTTGCTGGGCGTCAACACCTACAACCAGCCGGGCGTCGAGGAAGGCAAGATCGCGACCTATGCCCTGATGGGCCGCAAGGGATACGCTGAGACGAGAAGAGAGATCCGGCGGCTCAAGGCCTCGCCGAAATACGTTATCTGATCAGGGCGGTCGCCCGGCCGCGCCTGCCCTGCTATTCCGGGGCCAGGGCCTGGGCGACGAATTCGCTGACGCTCATCGGCTGGCGGCCGCTCATCTCGGCAAGTCCCGGCAGCGGCTCGTCGCGCAGTTGCAGGTCCCTGATTGCCCCGGCCTTTTTGTGGCGGCCGACCAGCACGCCGCCGCGAACCACTCCTCCCTCGGCCAGCAGGGCGCCTCGGGAACCGTCCGGGCCGCAGAATTCCACGTAACGGGCCTGCGGACAGGCCGGGGCCGGGGCCCCGAACAGGGTGAACTTCGTCCGGCCGACCTTGGTCGTGTAGGCCGACGGCTTGAGGTACTGCTCGGGGCGGCCAAGCATGTTGCCCGCCACCACCTGCCCCATGGCCAGAGCGTTGGCCCAACTGGGCTGTATCATCTGTCGGCCCGCGGTGTGAATCTCGGCGCAGCTTCCCGCGGCGAACACGTCCGGCAGATTGGTGGCCAGTCGGCCGTCGACCACGATTCCGCGATTGACTTCCAGGCCCGCAGGTTGCAGCCAGGCGGTGTTCGGTACGGCGCCGATGGCCACGAAGACCAGTTGGCAGGAAATGTTTTCGCCCGTGCTGGTGACTACTTTGCTCACGCGGCCGGAGTCGCCCTCGATTCGCGCAACTTCGGTCTCCAGTCGCAGGTCGGCTCCCAGGCCGCGCAGTTCGTCGGCCAGGAGGCGACTGCTCGCCGGATCGAATTGCCCCAGACCCACGCGATCCTCGCGAACCAGCAGGGTGACCTTGACCCCGACGGCCGACAGGGCCTCGGTCATGTCCTGGCCCAGCAACCCGCCGCCGACCACCACCGCCTGCTCGGTCGTTGCGACCAATTTCGGCGGCCGGCTGAAAGTGCATGTTGCAGACGCCCTGCAAGGAAGCGTCCCCAAAGGGAAAGGGAATCGGCCGCGGGGCCATGCCCAGGGTCAGCAGGAGCTTGTCATAGGGCAGCACCTGGCCGTCGTCGAGCGTCAGTCGCCGACCCTCGACGTCCAGGCTCACCGCGGGCGTGTTGACCCGCACCTCCAGGTTCAGATCGTCGAACCACTGCTGGTCCCTGGTTTCGATTTCGGCCGGACCGACCGTCCCGCAGGCATACTCGACCAGGCGCGGGCGGGCCAGCACGCGGACCTTTTCGTATGAAACAAGCGTGATTTCCGCATCGGCCTCGGCCTGTCGAACAGCCTCGGCCGCCGTGCTCGCCGCGGCGCCGCAACCGACCATTACGTAGCGTTGGGCCATATTGTTTCTCCCTTGGTCTTCAGTACTACTAACGCGACTTCCTTCGGCGAGGCCGGATGACTTGCTTGCCGTGTGGCACGGTCGGTCTTGTCCGGCCGTGGCGAATGCTCCATGACTCTCGCCACGGCGGGCAAGACCCGCCGTGCCACAACATCGACCCGGCGGAAGTCTATCAGGGCCAGGTGCGGGCAACGGCATTCATCACCGCCCCGGCCTGCAGTGCCGCAAAGGTGGCCACGGCCACCAGCAGGGCGACAAGCAGCGTCGCGATGACCTTCCAGGCGCCGGGGGTCGGCGTGTCGGGTCTCGGCGAAAGCCGCCAATAGAGAACGATAAACCTGGCGGCGGCCGCCAGCAGCGAACCCGCGGCCAGGTAGCGGATGACCGGCGGCAGGCCCGTTCCGCCGCCCGAGCGACCCAGGTAGAGCACCACGGCGGCCAGCGACAGGAAGGACAGGGCCAGGAAGAAGGCCAGTGCCGAGGAGACCGTCCCACGAATAATGGCTGCGCGGCCGGCCAGCGCGGATTCGGCCTCAACTCCGCAGGCCGCGGCAACGGCGGCCGCAGCCATCATGAAGAGCACGACGACCAGCACCAGGGTCAGGGCAAAGGCCGGCCGGGCAAGTTCGCCTTCCGGGGTCGGGGTCAGGCAGTTCAGGGCGATGAGAATGATGAGTATTCCGCCCAGGCAGGCCGCCAGGTGGCCGATGGCTCGCCGCGGATTCCTCTGGACGGCGGCCAGCATTGCCCCGCCGACCAGGCTCAGCATTCCGACCGCCAGCAGCAACGGCTTGACCACCGCGGCCGCAGGAGCCAGCGGTCCCATGATCAGCCGCACCAGGACGAACAGGCCGGTCACCGCCGGGAGCGAGACCACGAAGGCCACGCTTGGCGTCGGCGCGCCCTGGTGGAGGTCGGGCACGTGCATGTGAAAAGGCAGGGCCCCGACATGGAAGGCCATGCCGGCCAGGACGAAGGCAATTCCAGCCGCGGCCAGGGAGGCCGGGCCGGACCGCGAGCCAAGGGCGGAGGCCAGCCCCTGGGCCAGGCCCTCGAACTGGGTGTCGCCCGTGGCCCCGTAGAGCAAGGCCACGCCCATCAGCAGAAAACCGCTGGCGGCCAGACTGGTCAGGAAGTATTTCAGAGTCACCTCGGTTCCGGCCGGGTCGCGGGCCTGCATGCCCAGCAGGATGTAGTTGCAGGTCAGCATCAGGGCCAGGGCGGTATAGAGCGTCAGGAAGTCGGTGGCCACAACCGCGACGGTCATGCCGACGACGGCGAAGAGGATCGTGACCACGAACTCGGTGCGGCGGCGGCCCATGGAACGAATCGTAAACAGGGCGACAACCAGCATCACGGCGGCCAGGCCGAGGACGGCCAGTTGGGCGAAAATGCCGAAGGGGTCCAGCCGCATCAGCCCCATCAGGTCGTGCCACCCGGCGGGGTCGGGACTGTAGAGGTGCAACAGTGCGGCTGCAGCGGCGGCCAGGCCGGCAAAGGCCAAGCCCAGAGCCACCGGGAAAGCCCTCCGGCCGAGAACGATCTTGGCCAGCAGGCCGGCCACGGCCGCGGCGACGAGGATGAGTTGCGGCCAGGTGGCGGTTATGGCGACCGGGTCGCCGGAGGTCCGCAGGCCGGCGGTCGCCACGGCGCGGACCGAGGCCGGCAGCGGCAGGCTCCAGGCCAGCATGCACAGCAGGGCCGCTCCGACAACTATCCAGGCAATGTGCATTCGAACATCACCGGTATGGAGGCTGCTGAGCAGGCGTCCCGGGAACTTCAGCAGCTCGGCGATGTTTTCTGCCGCTTGCGACAGGGGCGAACCCGGCCGCCATGCCCGCAGCACGGTCGGGGCCAGCAGGGCGGCCAGGACGACCAGCGAAACGAAGATCGTGACCAGCCAGTAGAGGCTAATTTCCGGCATCGGCTATCCTCTCATGGTTCGCCAATGTTGCGTGCCGATGCTGTGGCGATGGCGATACAGACTGACCACGATGGCCACGCCGACGGCCGCTTGTGCCGCGGCGACCATGATGATGAAGACCGCGAAGACCTGGCCGTTGTAGGTCCTCACCTGGTGAGCCAGGGCCACAAAAGCCGTCGCCGCGGCGGCAAAGACCAACTCCAGGGCCATCAGCAGAAAGAGCATGTTACGTCGCCGCAACAGGCCCAGCAAACCCAGACCCATCAGCAGGGCCGCAAAGACCAGAGCACTGCGGGCGTCGAATTGCACCGGCGGTTGCGTCATGTCATATGTCTCCTCTCACTTCGCCCTCGGCGCTCTGTCGGCCGATGGCCACGGCGGCAATGACCGCCACGGTCAGAATCAGCGAGGCCAGCTCGAAGGGTACGGTGTACCTGGTGTAAAGTTCCCAGCCGACGGCCGTGGTCCGGCCGGAGATGGGCCGCAAGGGGTACGGCAGGCGGCGATTGACGGCCAGGGTTTCTTTCTGGCCCGGCCACCCGAGCCGCGTCTCGACCTGCCCCGCGCCATAGGGACGGTGCTGGAAATAGGCCGGCGGCGGACTATCGACCGGCCGGCTCCGGTCCCCGGCCAGGGCGACCAGCAGCGACAGGACAAAGAGCAGCGAGACGGCGACCGTTGCCGCCGACCAGAGGGGAGTCACCTCGAGGCCGAGGCCGAAGCGCAGGTCGATCAGCATGAGGATGAACAGGAAGGAGACCACGACCGCCCCGGCGTTGATGCTGATGGTGATGGCCGCCAGGAACTCGGCCTGCCAGGAAACGAAGATTCCGGCCAGGGCCAGGAAAACCACCAGCAGCGACAGGGCGCAGCGGACCGGCTTGCGGCCGGTGACCACCTGGACCGCGGCCACCAGGGCCACGGCGCTCAGGCCGTAGCGCAGGGCGTCGCTCAGGCGATGGATGTCCTTGCCGAAATAGAAAGCAGTCGCCGCCAGGAGGACCGCCCCGGCCAGGACGGTGAAGATTCGCGTGTCGCGGCTGACGGCCCGCAAACCGGCCAGGGCCACGTTGAAACCGACGACGATCAGAATGTAGTAAGCCAGAATATCCATGCCGCTTTTCCTTGCCCGCTGCGGATTACCAGCGCGACGGGTGTTTCTCGTCCCGGGTCAGATCGTACAGGGCCAGCAACTGTTCCTTGTCGAAGATAAGTTCCCGGCGATCGGTGCCGACCAGCGAGTAGATTCGTGTCAACTCGATCGCCTCCTCGGGGCAGGCTTCCTCGCACATGCCGCAATAGATGCAGCGCAGCTGGTCGATGTGGAACCGCACGGCGTACTTCTCGCGGTCGGGCCACGGCGCCGCGGCGGCCTCGATGCGAATGCAGTCGGCCGGACAGGCCACCTGGCACAGGAAGCAGGCCACGCAGCGCATGCGGCCCTGCCGGTCCTTGTTCAGCCGGTGCAGGCCGCGATAGTTGTCGCTGACCTGGCGGACCTCCTCGGGCCACTGGACGGTGAACTTCTTCCGCCACACGTGGCGCAAGGCCGTCCACATGGCCCTCAACAGGCCCGGTATTTTCAACCGCTGCCAGATGTCGTCGCGCACCTGCAAACGCTTTTCTCTCTGCGGACCGGGCTTCGGCGTATCGTACGACGGCCGCGGCAACGGGGCCTCCGGCACGTTGCGTCCGGGTGCGTTGAAAAAAGGGTCGGGCAAATGCGTCACGACAATCTCCGTTACCGCAAGTAAACCTTCAGGCCGAGAATGGCCCCGGTGGCCAGGATGTTCAGCAAGGCCAGGGGCAACATGACCTTCCAGCCCAGGGTCATGAGCTGGTCGTAGCGGAAGCGCGACAGGCTCCAGCGAGCCGTGATAAAGAGCATCACGAAGACCATGGTCTTCACGAGGAAGGTGGCCGCCTGGACCGCCGGCAGCCACCAGGTGCCGCCGAATCGTTCGGCCGTCAGCCCGGGCAACCCATAGCCGCCCAGGAAGATCGTCGCCAGCAGAGCGGCCATGGTGAACAGCGCCGCGTACTCGGCCATGAAGAACATGACGAACTTCATGCTCGAGTACTCGGTGTGGTATCCGCCGACCAGTTCCTGCTCGGCCTCGGGCAGGTCGAAGGGCAGGCGGTTGGTCTCGGCGAATGCAGCCACCAGGAAGACAATGAAGGCCAGCGGCTGGCGGAAGATGTTCCAGCCCGGCAGCCAGCCCCAGTAAAGTTGCTGCTGCGAGGCGACGATGTCGTTCAGCCGCAGCGACCCGCTGAGCATCAGCACGCCGACCAGGGCCGCCCCCATGAAGAGTTCGTAGGACAGCATCTGGGCGGCGCTTCGCACCCCGCCCAGCAGGCTGTACTTGTTGTTGGAGGCCCAGGCCCCGAAGACGATGCCGTAGATGCCCAGAGAACCGACCGCCAGGACAAAGAGGATGCCCAGGTTGATGTCGGCGATCTGCATCGGCACCACGGTCCTGAACATCGTCACCGGCTCGCCGAACGGCACAACGGCGAAGGTCAGCAGGGCCGGGATCAGTGTCATGGCCGGGGCGATGAAGTACAGCAGCCGGTCGACGCCGCGCGGGGTGATGTCCTCCTTCAAGAGAATCTTGACCGAATCGGCCAGCGGTTGCAACAGGCCGAGCGGGCCGACGCGGTTCGGGCCCCAGCGATCCTGCATAAGTCCGCTGAAGCGCCGCTCGATCCACAGCAACAGGGCCACCATGGCCTGGACCAGGACGAAGACAAGGAGAACCTTGACGATGGTTATCACGGTTGCGGCATCCACGGTCGGCTGCTCACTCCTGAAAAGCTCCGCGCGTGTAGTCCCACGAGGCCCGGCGGCGGTGGACTGCCTCGCACTCGGCCCCCTCGTCGAGCGTCAAGGCCATCGCCTCGGCCAGGTCGCACAGAATGTCCCAGTCGCGCCGGGCCTGGCCGGGGGGCTCAAGGGCGGCGTTGACTTCCTGCTCGATACCGTCCTCGTTGCGAACGGTGCCGGTCTTTTCGTACGGCGAAGCGCCGGGCAGAATCAGGCGGGCCCGCAGGCCCTTGTCGGTCATGAAGCAGGTCTGCACGGCGAAGAACTCCAACAGTTCCAGCCCCAGATCTTCGGAACGTTGGCCCCGCGGTAGGCTCCGCCCAGGGCGTAGACGGCGCGGATGTTGCCGTCCTCGATTTCCTCGGCCAGACGATCTATGGGCAGCACTTGGCCGACCACCTGGCTGATGGCCCGCCGCGCCCCGGCGGCGTTCCAGGCCTTCTCGCCCGAGATGGTAAAGCCCGGGAACTTGCGGGGCCTTTCGCTGGCCGCCGGCCAGACCGCGGCCACGGTGGCCCCGAACGATGCGAACAACCTGGCCAGCAGAAAATTCTCCTCGCTGGTCGACCAGGGCGAGCCGATCATGGCGATGGCCCCGCGGCCATGCCGGCTGCCGACCTGGCGAAGTCCGCGGGCGGCCGTTTCCAGGGCCTCGTCCCAATCGCAATGGCCAAAGCCGCCCTCCCGGCGGACCAGCGGCCTGTCCAGCCGCCCGGCGCCCTGCCACTCGTTGAAGGCGAAACGCCCCTGGTCGCAAATCCAGGTGTCGTTGACCCGGCGGTTCTCCAGGGGCTTGATGCGGCGGATGCGGTCCTCGCTGACGTCGATCCGAATGCTGCAGGCCCGCCCGCAGCGGGCGCAGGCCGACCTGGTCGAGTGCAGCCACCAGGGGCGGCACTTGAACAGGAAATCCTTTGAGCACAGCGCCCCGACCGGGCAGATGTCGACGATATTGCCCGACAGAGGATTGTCCAGCGGGCGGTCCTCCTGGACGTGAATCTCGCTGCAGGCGCCGCGGTTGATGACCGACAGGTCGCTCGTCCCGGCGACTTCCTGCAGGAACCGCAGGCAGCGCGTGCACATGATGCAGCGGTCGGCATAAAGGACAATGTCCGGCCCGACCTCCTTGACCGGCTGGGTGACCTTGGTTTCGCCGAAGCGGCTCGTCGGGCGGCCCCACCCGTAGCTGTAGTCCTGCAGAACGCACTCGCCGGCCTGGTCGCAGACCGGGCAGTCCAGCGGATGGTTGATCAGGTAAAACTCCATAACGCTGCGATGGCTTTGGCCGACCCGCGGCGTGTTTGTCCGCACGTTCATGCCCTCGGCCACGGGCGTGCTGCAGGACGGCGCCAGTTTCGGCCTGCCCTCGATTTCGACCAGGCACATGCGGCAGTTGGCCGGGGCGCTGAGCATCGGGTGATAGCAGAAATGTGGAATCTCGACGCCGGCCGCGCGGGCCGCTTCGATGATGGTCGTGCCCTCGGGCACCGCCATTTCCGTCTGGTCGATGATCAACTGCACATCGCTCATCGAGCCACACCCCCCAAGTCCCAGGCCGGCACCGGGCATCGGCCCAGGCGGTTGTGCTCCAGGAACTCGTCGCGAAATTTCTCTATCATGCTGCCGACGCCCCAGGAGACCGCCTCGCCGAATTCGCAGATGGTCTGCCCCTCGATCGCCTCCAGGCGATCGATCACCAGGTCGACGTCCCGGTCGCACCCGCGGCCCGCTTCGATGCGCTCCAGCACCTGGCGGACCCAGTGCGAACCCTCGCGGCACGGCGTGCACTGACCGCAGGACTCGCGGTCGAAGAAGCGGCTGGTGTTGGCCGCCGCACGAACCATGCAGGTCCGCTCGTCCATGACAATCAGGCCCGCCGAGCCGAGCATGCTGCCCGCTTCCTGCAGGTGGTCGAAGTCGGCCGCCAGGTCGATCTCGTCGGCCCGCAGAACCGGGGCGCTGCTGCCGCCGGGGACGACCGCCTTCAAGAGCCGCCCGCCGGGAATGCCGCCGCCGAAGCAATCGTCGAAAATCAGTTCCCGCAAGGTTACAGTCATCGGCGACTCGTAAACGCCCGGGCGGTTGACGTGGCCGCTCAGGCAGTAAAGTTTCGGGCCGGTGTTGTTCGGCGTCCCGACGGCGGCGAAGGTCTGGCCGCCCTCGCTGACGATCATCGGCAGACAGGCCAGCGTCTCGACGTTGTTGACCGTGGTCGGCAGGCCGAACAGCCCGCCCCCGGCGGGAAAGGGCGGCTTCTGCCGCGGCCAGCCGCGCTTACCCTCGGTCGATTCGAGCAGGGCCGTCTCTTCGCCGGAGATGTAGGCGCCCGCCCCTTTGCGAATGAGCACCTTGAGCGAGCAGCCGCTGCCGAGAATGTTCTCGCCGAGCAGGCCGATCTGGTGGGCCTGCTCGATCGCCTCCTGCATGGCCCCGGCCGCGCGGACATACTCGCAGCGAATGAATACGTAGCCTCGCCTCGCCCCGAGGGCATAGCAGCCGAGCATCAGTCCCTCGAGCACCTGGTGCGGCGTCCGCTCCAGCAGGTGGCGGTCCTTGAACGTCCCCGGCTCGCTCTCGTCGGCGTTGCAGCACAGTACGGCCGCTCTGCCGTCGCGGGGCATGAACGACCATTTCCTGGCGGTCGGGAATCCCGCCCCGCCGCGGCCGCGCAACCCGCTTCGGGCCACCTCGTCCATGACGCGCCCGGGATCGCGGTCCCCAAGGGCCAACCGCCAGGCGGCGTAACCTCCCCGGGTCTGGTAGCCGTCGAGCATCTCGGGATGCTCGGCCGTCGCTTCCGGCGGCAGCAGGACCAGTTCCATGGCTACTCCCTGTCCAGCGACGCCAGGACACGGTCGATCCGCTGGGGCGTCAGATTACCGTAGACTTCGTCATTAACCATCATGGCCGGCGCCTGGTCGCACAGGCCCAGGCACTCCACTTCCAGCAGGGTGTAGCGGCCGTCCGGGCTGGTCCGGCCGACGGCAATGCCCAGCTTTGACGAGAGGTGGGCCGCGACACTGCTCGCCCCCACCAGGGCGCAAGGCAGAGTGCGACAGACCTTGAACACCACCTCGCCGACCGGACGCCGATGGTACCCCTGGTAAAACGACAACACGTCGTCCACCTCGGCCCGGCTGACCTGCAGTCGCGTGGCCATGTACTCGGCCGCCTCCGGGCCGACGTGACCGTGCTGCTTCTGGATAATTTCCAGAGCCTGCAGCATGGCCTCCCGCCGTGTCTGGCAGGTGACGATCAGCAGATCGATTTCCTTTCTGGTCTCGTCGCTCAGTTCCATGGTCTCGACTCTTTCTCTACCGTCCCTAGCG
>JAACEH010000083.1 GCA_011682595.1 Anaerolineaceae bacterium | reverse complement strand
TTCCACGGTCAGGCCGTCGCCTGGATCAAACAGCTCCAGGGCTGGATCGCTCGGCTGGGCCCCTGGGGACCGCTTGTCTTCATTCTCGTCTACATCGTCTTCACCGTCCTGGCCCTGCCCGGCACCCTGTTGACGGTTCTGGCCGGAACGCTGTTCGAATCGCCGGTCCAGGCCGTGGTCTTCGTCAGCATGGCCAGTACGACCGGGGCGACGCTGTGTTTTGTCATGGCCCGCTACGTGGCCCGGGATTCCGTGGCCCGATGGGCTTGCAAGAGCGACAAGTTCCGCCGGCTCGACGAGATGACCGAAAAAAACGGGGCCGTCATCGTCGCCATCACCCGCCTGGTGCCCATCTTCCCCTTCAACCTGCAGAACTACGGTTACGGCCTGACCCGCGTCCGCCTGCCGACCTACATCCTCTTCTCCTGGCTCTGCATGCTGCCGGGCACCGTGATCCTTGTCCTGGCCCCGGCGGGACTCGTGCAGGGTGTCAAAGAAGGCAAGGTTCCGTGGCCCCTTCTGGCGGTTCTGTTCGGCGCAATCATCCTGGCACTGGTCATGACCTACCTCGGCAAACGGTATCTCGCCGGCCGGGAGGCCGCCCAGCCGGCAGCCACGGCGGGCTGGCCAACCCGGTCCGAGGGAGGCCCAAGTGATGGCTGACTATGACCTGCTGGTCATCGGCGGCGGAGCAGGCGGACTGAACGTGGCCAGCGCCGCCGCCCAACTCGGGGCGACCGTCGCCCTGGTCGAAAAACGCAGGCTCGGCGGCGACTGCCTGTGGCACGGCTGCGTGCCGTCGAAGGCCCTGATCCGCTGTGCGGCCGCGGCCCACAATCTCCGCGAAATCGATCACTTCGGCGTTCGGGTCTATGGGCTGCAGACGGATTTTCCGCAGGCCATGAAGTACGTCCACGACGTGCAAGCCAGGATCGCCGAGCACGACGACCCGGAGCGTTTTCGCAATCTTTTTCGGCGACGGGCACTTCGTCGACGACCACACCTTCGAGCTTGAAGGCCGGCGGCTGGTCGGCCGCAAGATCGTCATCGCCACCGGCAGCCGCCCGCTCGAACTCCCGATCCCCGGCCTGGCCGAGGTCGGGTACCTGACCAACCTGACGATCTTCGACCTGCCTGCCCTGCCGCGGCGGTTGCTGGTCCTGGGGGGCGGGCCGATCGGCGTCGAGATGGGCCAGTCCTTCGCCCGTCTCGGCAGCAGCGTGACTATCATCGAAACCAACAACCACCTGCTGCCGCACGACGACCCCGAGTGCACCGATCTCCTGGCCTCGGCCATGGTTGGCGAGGGCATCCAGGTTCTGACCGGCCGCAAGGCGCTGCGGGCCGAGAAGAGCGACCATGGCGCCAAGCGTCTGGTGGTCGCCGACAAGTACGGCCAGGAGGCGGCCTTCGAGGGCGACGAGATTCTCCTGGCCGTCGGCCGCGCCCCCAACAGCCCAAGCCTCGGCCTCGCAGCCGCGGGCGTCCAGACCGACAAGCGCGGATTCATCACCGTCGACAAGCGATTGCGAACCAGCCGCAAGCATATCTTCGCCCTCGGCGACGCCAAGGGGTTCCCCATGTTCACGCACATGGCTGAGTACGAGGCCGGCGTCGTCGTGCCTAACGCCCTGTACGGTCTGCCGCGGAAGGCCCGCTACACGGTCATCCCCTGGTGCACCTGTTCGGACCCCGAGGTGGCCCGCGTCGGCCTGACCGAACAGGAGGCCCACGAGGCGGGCCTGGACGTGGCCGTCTACAAGGTGGGCTTCGATGCCGCCGACCGGCCGGTCATCGACGACAAGTCCGCGGGGCTGGTCAAGCTCGTCTGCCGCAAGAAGAAACTCCTCGGGGCCTCGGTGGTCGGCCACCGGGCCGGCGACATTCTCCAGCAGTACGTCATGGCCATGGCCAACGGCCTGCCGGTGACCGGGGTCTCGGCGACCATCGAGGTCTACCCCGGCTACGGCGAACTGGCCCGCCGCGCCGCTAACCTTTACTACAAGAAAGCGTTCTTCGAGGGCCGCCTGCCGCGGATCATGCACCGCCTCCGCCGCCTTCACGGACGTGTTGGACCCCAGCGCTAAGGCCGGTTATCATATGCGTTGCGACCGGTCGCCGCGACGGGTTCATCTGTATCCACCGAGGGCGCACCTTTGGATATTCCAGTGGTTATCCTATTCAGCCGGTTTCCTGAACCGGGCCGGGTCAAGTCTCGCCTGGCGGGGGCCATCGGCGACCATCGGGCGGCCGAGCTGCACCGCCGCCTTGTTGAGCGCGTCTTGGCCACGCTCCGCCGCATCGAGGCCGCCGGCAAGATTTCCCTGGAACTTCACACCACCGGCGGCAGGCCCGCCGAGTGGCGCGAGTGGCTCGGCGACGGCCTGCGACTGTTCGAGCAGGCCGGCGACGACCTCGGCCGGCGCATGGCCGCGGCGATGCTTTCGGCCTTCGGTCGAGGGGCCAACAAGGTGCTGCTGGTGGGCGCCGACATTCCGTCGCTCGGTCCGGGGGTCATCGAGTGTGCGGCGGCAGCCCTGGACGATCACGACCTGGTTTTCGGTCCCACCGATGACGGCGGCTATTATCTCGTCGGGGCGACCCGGCGGGCAGCGGCGGAACCGGGCGGATTCAGCGGGCTCTTCGAGGGCCTTACCTGGGGCGCCGAGACGGTGTTGCGGGATTCGCTGGCCAAGGCCGCAGGCGCGGGATTCCCGGCGGCAACGGTTGATGTGCTGAGCGACATCGACTGGCCGGAGGACCTGGTCGTCGCCGAGCGAACCATCGGCGGCGACTTCTTCGAGGTGCGGCCCGGACTGATCAGCGTCATCGTGCCGGCCCTTGACGAGGCCCCAGGTCTGCCCCGGGTGTTGGCCGCCGCCTCCGCGGGCCGGGAGGTGGAAATCATTGTCGTCGACGGCGGCAGCCACGATGCGACGATTGAGGTCGCCCGGCGAGGCGGGGCGAGAGTCATCACCACGCGCTGCGGTCGTTGGCGGCAGATGAACGCCGGGGCCGGGGTCTCGCGGGGCCAGGTGCTGTTGTTCCTTCATGCCGACACGCGACTTCCGGCGGGTTGGGCCGAAGAAGTCCGCCGCGTCCTGGCCGGCCGGTCCGTCGTGGCCGGGGCCTTCGGCCTGCGGTACGACAGCCCGAGGATCGGCATGCGGCTGATCGAACTGACCAACAGCCTGCGACTGCTCCTGTCGCGAACCCCCTACGGCGACCAGGTCCTTTTCGTGCGTCGCGACATCTTCGTCGCCCTCGGCGGCTACTCCCCGCTGCCGATCCTGGAGGACGTTGACCTGGTGAGGCGATTGAAACGAACCGGGCGGATGGGACGGTCGGGCCAGAAGGTCCTGACCAGTGCCCGGCGTTACCAGCGGCAGGGCATCCTGCGAACCGGCTGGACGAACCGCAAGATCATGATCGCCTATCGCCTGGGCGTTCCCCTGCAGCGCATCGCCCGCTGGCGGCTCAGAGAATAGGTTTCATGCCGTGCGTCTACGAGGACAGCTACCTGGCGATGATGTAGATCGGGCAGGGGCCGACCTCGACCGACACCTTGCCGTCCTTGGCAACCACTTTCTTGTTATTGCCCAGCATGTCGGTGACGGTGACCTTGGTCCAGGGGAAAGGAATTTCAACTGTCTTCGGGCCGCCGACGTTCCAGGCCATGACAACCGGTGGAAGTATCCTGCGCCGTAGCGCCCAGGTATCAGCCATGAAGCTGTAGGTATAGAACCCGTCCTTGCCGTCGCTGATGACCTTGGTCAGTTTCGGTCTCGGCAGCAGGCGGATCATGTTCTGCACGGCGTAGGCCGAGGGCCGCCAGGACTTGTCGCGAAGGAAAAAGCCTCCGTTGAAGTTGTCGGTGTCGGTGGCGAACATGATGTGCACCCGCTGGACGCCGAGCCGCATGGCCAGGGCGTACATGCGGCAGACATAGGCCGCCTGGAGCACCGGCGACACGTAGGTGCGCTTGGGGTCGGTCTTAAAATGGCCGCCCTCGGCCTGGGAGATCGGCCAGCCGACCTCGGTGTACCAGATGGGGGCGCTGCCGCGGCCGTGTTCGGCGAGGGTCTTGCGGAGCTTGGCCAGGTTCGGCCCGACGGCGTAACCGCCCCAGGGCTTGATGAAGTGGGCCTCGGGGGCCACCGGGGCCATGTAGGGGTGCGTTGAGAGGATGTCGTAGCTCCTGGCCACTGCGGGGCTGTTCCCGTGCACGTGCTTGATGAACCGCAGGTCGCCGCTGCTTGAGCCCCCGGCCCCGAAGCCGACCACGGTGACCGTCGGCCACCTGGCCTTGATCGCCTTGTGAGCCGCCGGGAGGACCTTCGCGTAAAGGGCCTCGCGCTCGGCCTCGACCTCGGCTCGCGGCTCGCGGTCGGGAATCATGTACTGGAAGTTCGGCTCGTTCCAGATCTCGACGTGCATAATGGGCAGCTTGGGCAGGCCGGGATTCTCTTTGAAGAACGTGCCGCCGGGGCCGTAGCGGGTCAGGAACTTCTCGATGCCCGCCACGTAGTCGGCGATGAAGGGTTCGTCGGCATCGTAGTCGGCCCGGTTTTTCTTGTCGCCCGCGCCGCCGCCAAGATCGCGCAGGCCCAGGGTTTTCATCACCTCCATGCCGTCCCGGCAAAGCATCTTCATCGTCTGGTCGTCCATCGGACCGCCGATGCGAACGCTCTTCCAGCCGACCTTCTTGATCGAGTCGCGGTGTTCCTTGTACTCGCCGCACCAGGCATACAGGCCGTAGACGGGCAACTCGGCGGCGGGCCGTTTCAGAATCTCGCCCATTGGCGGAAACGACTGGTTCACGAGCTTCCACTTACCGGGAATCTCCGTCGGTTGAGCGGTCCAGGCGGTCGCCGGCGCCGGCTTCTTCGTCGCCGACCCCTCGGCGCCGAAAGCCGGCCGGCTCACCAGCGCAACGACCACAAGCACCAGGATATTGCGTAACATGATTTCTCCTTTGGCTACGATTTTCTCCGGCTGGGAACCATTGCCATCGTCTAAATGACTAAGCCCGCCGGGGGTGGAGGGGCTTTGCAAAAAGGGGACGAATGCCGCGCCGCTCAATAGACGCCGAATTCTCGCGTTGCCTGGCACATGGCCAGGTAGTTCTCGACCTTGACCGTCAGGCCCAGCCCCTCGGCGATCTCGGCCGTGCGGTCGGTGCTGCAATCGTCGACCAGGATAATCTCGTCGCAGGAACCTTCCGGCAGGTCGCGGGCGGTCTGCTCGATGGTGGCCTCGGCATTGTAGGCCGGCATGATGATGGTCTTATCGCTCATAAGTTTCCCGGTGTTTCCGACAGGCCCGCCCGTCGCTGCTGATTCATCGCCCCAACCAGGTGACGGCCGGCAAAGATATTAAATATTAGCCGACCGTGGCGGCTCAGTCTACCCCCGGTTTGCCGGGGCGAAGGGCAAACAGGTGAACCTGTCCGCCCCGGACGCCGATCGTCAGCGGCCAGGCCAGCAGGCCGGCGACGAGTTTGGTCAACTCGCTGAAGTTGCGGGGCACGAACAGCCGGCGGAACGGCCGATTGTATTCGTGGGCCAGTTCGGCCAGGTCGAGTTCGCGGAAGATTTGCCGCAACTGCCAACCGGCCAGGGGGGTGATGTGCCCCATCTGGTCGTAGTGCGATTCCCGGAAGAAGGAGAACCGCCCCCTGGCCAGAAAGCGAAGGCGAGAGTAAACGTCCTCGATGTTCGGCGTGCTGAGCAGGATGATGCCGCCGGGGCTGAGCAGTTGGCGGCATTGGGCCAGGAAATGGCGGGGGTTCTCCAGGTGTTCGATGATCTCGATGGCTGCAACCACGTCGAACGTCTTTGCGATGGCCGCCGCGAAGTCGCCGTTCAGGTCGAGGTTGTGGCACGGCACGCCCTCTACCTGAAAACGGTCGGGCAGCAACTCAACGGCCTCGCACGCATAGCCCGCCTCGGACAGCCGCAAGGCGAGCGCCCCCTCGCCGGCCCCCAGGTCGAGCACCGAGGCGCCGCCGCTGTGGAAGCGGGCAAGCAACGAGAACGCGGCCTCGTGCAAGCCCGGCGCGGTCCGCATCAAGAATCCCTTGTACTGATCCATCGGCGTCTCCGCCCCCTGCCACCCCTGGCGCCATACTATAGCGGCCGTTTCCCTGTTGCCCAAAGGGTATTTCCGCCGGCCGCTTCCGCCGTCGCCGTCGGGGTGACCCGGGGCGAGAAGATTTCCGCGCAATCTTTGCGCGTCGGCGGCCTTTTGTTTGCGTGGCTTGCAGCCGTCCGGTAACATGCGAACGCGCGGCCAATGCCGACCCACCCCGTGACATGTCACTTACGTATTCAGGCGAGTTGGCCCGGGTCGGCAAAGGGCGTTTCAATCACAATTCGCAGGTCGCCGACATAACGACAGGGAGGTCCGCCGATGTACGAAGTCTTCATGCACACACTGCGCCGATTCTTCGGTTCCGGGCTTCTGATGCTGTCCATGACGGCGTCCTGCGTCCTGGTCGTCCTGGCCCTGGTGGCCTGGTCGAGGGCCTCGTTTCGACAGTGGCGTCGCGGGGCGGCCCGCCGCGGCGGGTGGCGAGCCATCCTGACCGGGGTCGGCCAGGGACTTTTCAAGCTGCTGGTCATTTTCGTCCTGGCCCGCGTGGCCGTGGTCGCCCTGGACTACCAGGCGACACGCTTCGAGCACGAGCACGGCCGCATTACCGAGCGGAACCGCTCGGCTGTCCTGATGAAGTGGGGCCGCCCGCACGAGCAGAAAGAACTGGGCGTCCGCTTTACCCGCCAGCGAACAAAGGTCTCCCGCACGATCCAACTGCCCGGCCAGAAGGGCCGCGTAATCCAGCAGACCTATTGGAAGGACGAGGAGCCGCAACTGCAACCCATCGACGGGCAACTGCCTTCGGTCATCAGCCGCACCGAGCGCGAGCAGGATGTCGAGGTTTCCCAGCGGGCCATTGAAAGCGCCGACATCGAGATAACCGTCCGCGACAACCCGCGGCAACTGGGCCACGCCAACTACGCGGGGTACGACGACCTCTGGCGCCTGAAGTACGTGGTCATGAACCGCCACGACAAGCCGGTGACCGCCCACATGAAATATCTGTTCCCGAACTGCAACAAGGTGAGAATTCTGGTCGACGGCAAGGACGTGACTGAGAAGACCAGGAAGACCGGAAGTGGTGACCAGTGGGACCTTCCGATGGCCGCCGGGGCCAGGAGCGAGGTGGAAATCTCCTACGAAGCCCGCGGACTGGAGCACCTGCGGTACATCCCCCAGCGCCGCGTCCTGACACCGCACTACCGCGTGGCGATGCACGTCGAGGGTATTCCGGCGGACCAGCTCGATTTTCCGATCGGCTCGATGCCCTCGCAGGAGAAGCTCGGCGAGATTTCGGGCGACAAATACACGCTGACCTGGAACCTCGACAATGCCATCACCTCGCTGGACATCGGCATCAAATTGCCGCGGGCCGAGCAGCCGAGGTACCAGTACGCCCGGCTGCTGAGGGCGGCCCCGATGGGGCTGCTTTTGCTGTTGCTTCTGCTGGTGCTGCCGCGACTGATCTCCGGCCGGGCGGTGCCCCTGGCGGTGGTCGGCGTGCTGGTGGCGGCCTACTACCTGTTCAACACCCTGGCCGCCAGCCTGGGAGGGCTCAACCTCGGATTCACCGCCGGTCTGGCCATCTCGATCGTTGTCCTTGTGGCGGCGGTGGCCCTGTTCCGCCTTCGCGACCGGGCCGCCCTGGGGGCGGGGCTCCGCGACACTTTCTGGTTCGCGGTTATCGTCACCCTCTATTCATTGGCGGCGGTCGACGAGTCCGAGTGGAGGAGCCTCTGGATTCAGGCGGGATCGATCGTCCTGCTTGTCTACCTGGCCGCGCTGGTGGTTCGCCACCGCATCCTGGGGGCGGTGAACTCCTCGCGGGCCGACGGAGCCGAAGCGGGATAGGGCCTTGGGGGACTTCCCGCCGGGGAGGGCGGCCGGGCCTGTTTCCGCCTGCGGCGGGTGATGGGCACCTCCTCGTTCATGAGGCGACATCGGCCCAGGTTCGGTCTCTCACTTAGGGGCTGTTGCAATAGCTTGGGCGTCGCGAGGCCGAGCGAAAAGTTCGCGGGTCAGGCGGCAGGTGCAAAACTCACCGGAGGCGGGGCCAGGGGAAAACCCCGTCGAGGACGTTTTGTGCCGACAACGCAGCCCCCCCCCCC
>JAACEH010000082.1 GCA_011682595.1 Anaerolineaceae bacterium | reverse complement strand
AGTATCGCGGCGTGACGCTGTGGATGCTCAACGACAAGTTGGAACAGAGCGAGATCGTCCGCCAGTTGGACGGCTTCAGCGAAGCGGGCTGGGGGGGCCTGATTGGCCGCACGTTCAACGGGCTGAGGACCGAATACCTGAGCGACGAGTGGATGGAGATCATCCAGGCCATCATCACCCGGGCCGGGCAGCTCGGCATGAAGGTCTGGCTGCAGGCCGGTTACATGCCCAGCGCCATACCCGACCTCGACCCGGCCGACGTGGGCCTGGGGCTGGCCATGCGCGGCAAAGACGAGCCGGGCCCCGAGGGCGAGGTGGTCCTGGCCGAGGACGACCGCTACGCCTATTGCGAGCGCTCGCTGGGCTACGTGCTGGACCTCTTGAACGGCGAGGCGGTGACCGACTACCTGGACCTGGCCTACCGCAAGCCCTGGTACAGCCGTTTCCCCGGCGAGTTCGGCCGCACGATCGAGGCCGTGTGGGTAGACGAGCCGCACTTTCGCCCGCCGCTTCTGCCCTGGTGCGAGCGCCTGGCCGAGACGTTCCGCGAGCAGTGGGGCTACGAGATCCGCGAGCACCTGGGGTCGCTCTTCCATCCGCTGGGCGATTACATGAAGGTTCGCCACCACTACTGGCGAACGGTTCTGGGGATGTTCCTGGAGGCCTATTTCGTTCCGGTCGGCCGGTGGTGCGCCGAACACGACGTCAAGTTCGCCGGCCACCTGATGGGCGAGGATACGCTGAACAGCCAGATCGCCTGGACCGGCGCCGCCATGCCCTGCTACGAGTACATGCAGCTTCCCGGCATCGACCATCTGACCATGAGCCTCTACTGGCCGACCAACAAGAAGTTCATCCTGACGCCGAAACAGGTCTCCAGCGCCGCCAACCAGCTCGGCATAGCCGACGTTCTCTGCGAGGTCTACGCCGTCAGCAGCCAGGGCATCACCTTCGAGGACCGCAAACAGATCGCCCAGTGGATGGCCGTCCTGGGCATCAACTATCGCTGCTACCACGGATCGTTCTACTCGCTGCGCGGACGGCGCAAACGCATCTACGTCCCGCACCTGTCCTACCAGCAGCCCTGGTGGCCGGACAACCGCCCGATGGCCGACTATTTCGCGCGGCTGAGCTACGCCCTGCGGTGCGGCTGGACGAGGGCCGAGGTGCTGGTCCTGCACCCGGTCGAGTCGGCCATGTGCCTCTACGATCCGACCAGCATGGGCCGCCCGCACGACCGCAGCACCGAGGCCGCCGACGTCAAGGCCATGGACGACCGGCTCGTCCAACTCTGCGACAACCTGCTGAAGATTCATCGCGGTTGGGAGTTCGGCGACGAGACACTTATGGCCAAGTATGGCAAAGTCGCCGCCGACGGCCTGGCCGTCGGACGGATGACCTACCGGGTGGTCGTTCTGCCGGAAATGCTCACCATGCGGCGGACGACGGTTGAACTGCTGCGGGAATTTGTCGCCTCGGGCGGGACGATCCTCTCGGTCGGCGAGTTGCCCACCCGTATAGACGGCGCCGAGGACGGCGGCCTGGACGAGTTGCTGAGGAAGGTTCAGCCGGTGGCCAACCACCCGGCCGCACTGGCCGAGGCCCTGAAGGCGGCCGTGGCCCCGGAGATCGAAGTCACGGCCACTACCGGCGACCCGCAGAACGTCCTGGTGCAGGCCCGGCAGGTGGACCAGGGACGGCTCTACTACCTGATTAACACCAGCCGCCGGGAAACGGTCGAAGCCCGGGTCAGGATTCGTGGGGCGGGAACGGTGCAGTACTGGAACCTGGCCGCCGGAAACGTGCAGCCCGTCGCCCAGGACAGGGACGGCGAATTTGTTGTGGTCGACCTGTCGTTTGCGCCGGTCGGGGCCCACCTGTTGCTGCTGACAGAGGGGCCGGACGCGGCAGAGGTTCCCGCCGAGCGGCTGGCAGTCAAACGGACCGTCGAGCTTGCCGAGAGGCTGAGCTTCAAGCGTCACGAGCCCAATGCCATGACGCTCGACATCTGTCGCCTCAAGACCGATGGCGGCGACTTCGGCGATCCGATCCCGGTGCTGGCCGTGCAGCAGAAGCTCAACGACCAACAGTACAGCGGCCCGGTGACCCTGCAGTTCGGCTTCAACGTCGAGACGCCGCCCGAGAATCTCAGTGTGGTGGTTGAGGACGCAGCCAACTATCGGATCGCGGTCAACGGCAAAGAGGTCCAGTACGCGGGCGCTGCGTACTATGTGGACCGGTCGTTTCACCTGGTTGACATCACGGCCCTGGTTCGGCAGGGGCGGAACATCATCGAGCTTTCAATCGATTTCCAGCCGACGCCGAAGTCGAAGTTTTCGCTGGCCAGCCTGTTCGAGAACAAAGCGGGCACCGAACTGGAGTCGATCTACCTGGTCGGCGACTTCGCACTGGTCGGCAAGGTCTCCTCGAGCGAGGCCGGCCTGCATTCGCTACCAGCCCGACTTCCGCCTGGCCGCCGAGAAGGCGAGCACCTCGGGCGACCTGTCGGGGGAGGGCTATCCGTTCTATGCCGGGCGAATCTCACTCCTGGACAAGGTGCAACTCGACAAGCCGTCGGAGGGCCAGCGGGTTGTTCTGGAACTTCCCACCCTGGACGCGGTCCTGGCCAAGGTCCGCGTCAACGGCGGCGACGCTGGCGGAATCCTCTGGCCGCCCTACGAGGTCGACATCACCGCACTTGTTACCGACGGCGAGAACGAGATCGAGATCGAGCTTATCGGTTCGCTTCGCAACCTTCTCGGCCCGCACCATCGCTCGACCGGCGAGCCCGACAACTGCTGGCGAACGGCCTGGGACTACAACCTGGACCTTGAGGACGTGGAACACGCCGAGGAGCGGGAGAGTGTGTGGACCGACGATTACTTTTTCCTGCACTTCGGCATCAGGGGCCGGGCCCGGGTGAAGTACCTGTCCCGGCCGGCCGCTTCGGACAGGGAGTGAGTTTCTTGATAGGAAGACCGGAGATGAAGCGTTCATGGTGGCTCTGTTTTCTTGCTCTGCTGATGGTCGCCATCGCAGAAAGTCCTGCGGCGGCCCGGCAGTACTATGTATCTTCCACCGGTAGCGACGCCAATGCCGGCACCTCGGCCGAGGCGGCCTTCAAGACGATCGCCAAGGCGGCGGCCCTGGCCCAGGCCGGGGACGCGGTCAACATCGCCCCGGGCAAGTACGTCGAAACGGTCGAGGTGGCCAACTCCGGGACGGCCCAGGCCCCGATCACCTTTCGCCGCCAGGGCCGGGGCGAGGTGGTGCTGACCAATCCGCTGCCCGAGGCCAAGAGCTGGGAGAAGAAGTACGTCTTCCAGGTGATCGGCAAGAACTTCATCGTCATCGAGGGGCTGACCTTTCGCGACTGTGCAGCCTGGATTCTGCTGAAGGAGAGCCACTACTGCACCGTCCGCAACAGTGTGTTCGACGGCGTGCGGATCTACAACGCCATGCGAATCAACAGCGGCTCGTTCAACAGGGTGCTGGACTGCAAGTTCCTTCGGGCGGTCAAACAGACCGGCTACCTCAAGGACCTGCCCTGGGCTCCCCGGCCCGGCGCCGACTACATCGAGATTTTCCGCGACTGTCACAACAACCTGGTCCAGGGCTGCGAGTTCGGCAGTATTACGCACGTGGCCGTTTCGATTTCCCCGGTCGACCCCGAGAAGTTCAAGCCGACGCGGAACATTGTGCGGCGGAACGTCTTCAAGGACCCCCGCTGGAAGTGCCTGTGGTTTCATGCCGGCGAGCACAACCTGTTCGAGGAGAACCTGTGTACGGGTCTGGCGGCCAACTTCGTGCAACTGGAGTCCGGCAAGTCGATCATTCGCCGCAACGTGTTCAGGAGCTATCGCGACAGCACAAAGGGCCAGCCCAACGCCGAGCTTCGCGGCACCATACGATTTCAGAAAGACGGCACGAGTCACAACCGCATTTACAACAACCTGTTTACCGACAACGAGCGGACCATCACCAACAACTTGTTCGGTGGCCGGGTGGACGATAATGTGTTCAAGAACAACGTCTTCTACAACAACGCCCAGACGATTTTCCTCGGTTTCCCGGATTACCGGACCAAGAACAGGAATTACTTCTTCAGCAACCTGATCGTCGGGACCGCGGCGGGGCAGAAAGTGATCACGCTGCAACGAGGCAACCACCTCACCCTGGCCGAAGCTCAGAAGCAATTGCCGGAACTGTACCGAGGCAACATCGAGGCCCGGCCGCTGTTTGAGAACGCGGGCCAGGGCGACTTCCGTCCGAAGAAGGGCTCGCCCTGCATCGACGCGGGAGCCGCCCTGACGGTCACCAGCGCGGCGGGCAAGGGGACCGAGATCGCCGTTGACGATCCGCTCTATTTCTGCGACGGCTTCGGGCAGATCGCCCCGGATCGCATCGTCGTCGGTTCGAACGCTCCCGTGAAATTGGTCGAGGTGGATTACCAGAAGAAACTTCTGACGGTCGATCGCGCGATTTCGTGGCGGGACAAGGCCCCGGTCAACCTGGCCTACAAGGGCCGGGGGCCGGACATCGGGCCGTATGAATACGGGGCCAGGCACTGACTTACCGCTCATAGTCCGTGGTGCCGGAACACGTTGCGTTTCACGGCTGCAATAGTGGCTGCGATGGCCGGGTCCACCAGTTTCCGGTGCTGGTCGTCAACGGTCAGGGCCCGGTCACGCAAAGCACCCAACCTCGCACCGGCACTCTCGTCGGCCGGCTGGCCGCACATTACTCCCCAGGCCAGGGCCCAGCCGCGGGCAGTGTTCTGGACGTGGTAGCCGCCGCCTCCGACGGCCAGCAGCGGTGTGTCGAACCCGAGCACCCGCCGGATCACCTCGACATAAACGTTGTTGGTCAGGCTCAGGTGCGTCAGCGGATCGTCCGCCAGGCCGTCCAGTCCCAGTTCCAGAATGATGACGTCGGGATCGAAGGCCCCCATCAGCGGAACGGCCAGGGCCTCGAAGGCCCTCAGGTAGGCCCCATCGTATGTGCCCACCGGCAGGGGCACGTTGACGGCGTATCCCTTGCCCGCGCCGAGGCCGATGTCGCCCTCGAAGCCGGTCCCTGGGAAGAGTGTGCGGCCGTTCTCGTGCAGCGAAATGGTCATGACCTCCGGGCGGTCGTAGACCGCCGCCTCGACGCCGTCGCCGTGGTGGGCGTCGAGGTCAAGATAGAGCACCCGCCGTCCCTGGTCGGCCAGGGTCAGGCAGGCAATGGCGGCATCGTTGATATAGCAGAAACCCGCCGCCAGCGAGGGCCTGGCGTGGTGGTAGCCGCCCGAAGGATTGAAGACGACCGTGGCCCGGCCGTCCGCGATCATCCGGCATCCGGTCAGCGTCGCCCCGCAAGCCAGCATGGCATAGTCGTAGAGACCCAAAAAGACCGGGCAGTCCGGCGTGCCGAGCCCCATGTGCAGCCCCCCCGCGGCCCCCGTTCGCCCCCGACCGGCACGCTCCAGGAGGTCCAGGTACTCGGGGCTGTGGAACCGCTGGACGGCCTCCCGCGGCGCCGTTTCGGGAGCGACCTGCGTCCTGTCGGGGCCGCTCAGCATCTCCATCGAGGTCAGGATGCGATGCACCATGCCGGCCCGCGAGGTGTCCAGCGGACACTCGGGAGGGTAGGGATACTGCTCCAGTTCCGAGGAGTGAATAAAGGCGGCTTTGTGTGTTTTCATGGAACCTGCAGTCTGTTGAGCTTTTCTAACATGGCGGGCCTGGGATGTCAACGGCTGCCTGCGAAGGATCGTCTCGTGTTATGTTGCGTCCGAGACTGTCTCTGGCAGGCTTTTCCGGGTTTTTCGTTGACATCCCCTAAGGCGATCACCAAAATGGCGGCGCGTACCGTTGTGTGCTGTACGTTTCGTACGAGCATGGGTCTTTACCGCGCGAGATCGTGGCCCGGCAAGGGACTTTCTCTGATCGGGCTCGGGACGTCAAGGCAGGAGTGAAAGGAGCAGGCAGTATGGGTGAGCAAGAAAAAGCCATTGATTCTCTGATGGGCGAGGGCCGCACATTTCCGCCGCCGGCCGAACTGGTTGCCAACTCGCACATCAGTTCCCCGGAGCAATACCAGGAAATGTATGACCGGTCGGTCAACGATTCGGACGCTTTCTGGCTCCATCAGGCCGAGACGCTCGATTGGTTCACCAAGCCGACCAAGGCCCGGGAGTTTACCTGGGACACCGCCCATCGCAAGATCAGTCACACCTGGTTCGCCGACGGCGAGTTGAACGTGACCTACAACTGCCTGGACCGCCACCTCGGCACGCCGACCGCCAGGAAGGCCGCCCTCATCTGGCAGGGCGAGCCGGAAGACGACACCAGACGGCTGACTTACGAGGAACTCCACAAAGAGGTCTGCAAGTTCGCCAACGTGCTGAAGTCGTTCGGCATCGCCAAGGGCGACCGGGTCTGCATCTACATGCCCATGATTCTCGAGCTGCCGATCGTCATGCTGGGCTGTGCCCGCATCGGGGCCATCCACTCGATCGTCTTCGGCGGCTTCAGCGCCGACGCCCTCCGCGACCGCATCAACGACAGCGACTGCCGTGTCCTGATCACCTCGAACGTCTCGCTGCGGGCCGGCAAGCATATCCACCTCAAGGACATCTCCGACGCCGCCCTCAAGGATACCCCGACCATCGAGAAGGTCGTGGTGGTCAAACGCAACGAAGAGCCCTGCCGGATGGCCGACGGCCGCGACCTCTGGTACCACGACCTGATGGCCGAGGCCTCCGAGCAGTGCGAGCCCGAGCGCATGAAGGCCGAGGACCCGCTGTTCATCCTCTACACCTCCGGCTCGACCGGCAAACCCAAGGGCGTCGTCCACACCACGGCCGGTTACCTGTTGCACACCTCGCTGACCCACAAGCTCGTCTTCAACATTCACGAAGACGACATATACTGGTGCACGGCCGACATCGGCTGGGTTACCGGTCACAGCTACATCGTTTACGGCCCTCTGGCCAACGGGGCCACCAGCCTGATGTTCGAAGGCGTGCCGACCTATCCCGACGCGGGCCGCTTCTGGCAGATCGTCGACAAGTACAAGGTCACGGTTTTCTATACCGCCCCGACGGCCATCCGGGCCCTGATCCGTCAGGGCGACCAGTGGCCGGCCAAGTACAAAATGGATTCGCTCCGCATTCTGGGCACCGTCGGAGAGCCCATCAACCCCGAGACCTGGATCTGGTACCACGAGCACATCGGACACGGCAAATGCCCGATCGTCGACACCTGGTGGCAGACCGAGACCGGCGGTTTCATGATTACGCCGCTGCCGGGGGCCCACACCCTGAAGCCGGGCAGCGCCTCGCGGCCCTTCTTCGGCGTCGAGACGGTTATCCTTCGCGACGACGGCAGCGAGTGCGGACCCAACGAGGGCGGCAAACTCTGCATCAAGAAGCCCTGGCCGGGCATGATGCGGACCATGTGGGGCGATCACGAGCGGTTCATCGACACCTACTTCACCATGTTTAACGACTGCTACTTCGCCGGCGACGGCTGCCGCGTTGACAACGACGGCGACCTGTGGCTGATGGGCCGCATCGACGACGTGGTCAACGTCTCGGGGCACCGCATCGGCACGGCCGAGGTCGAAAGCGCCCTGGTCAGTCACGCCAAGGTGGCCGAGGCCGCCGTGGCTCCGATGCCGCACGAGATCAAGGGCCAGGCTCTCTATGCCTACGTCACCCCGGTTAACGGCGTCGAGCCGACCGACGAGCTGAAGAAGGAACTCATCAAGCACGTCCGCTCGGAGATCGGTCCGATTGCCGCTCCGGAGGTCATCCAGTTCGCCCCGGCACTGCCCAAGACGCGCAGCGGAAAGATCATGCGGCGCATCCTCCGCAAGATCGCCGAAGGCGTCACCGACAAGGAGGCCCTCGGCGACATATCCACCCTGGCCGATCCCAGTGTGGTTGACTCCCTGATCGCCGGCCGCTAGTTATGGGCCGCTGGCGGGAACTGTAGCTACTGAAACGGGCGGCGGCTTGCCCCCTCTTGCGAGGCAAGCCGCCGAAACCGACTTACCTGAAAGCGACTGACAATCCCAAGCCACTACGGGAAATAACCAGACTGGAGCATGCGGTGACAGAATCAGCAATCGAAAGCACAGAACCGATTAAGAACCACGGGTGGCGAGTCACCTTTGCCGCCCTGGGCATCAACCTGGCCCTGGGAATCCTTTACACGTGGAGCGTACTAAGCAAGAGAATCCCTTCAGAGTGGGGGTGGGACGAAGGCGACAAGTCCTTGCCCTATGCCACGGCCTGCCTGGTCTTCTCGCTCATCATGGTCCTGGCCGGGCGCATGCAGGACAGACTGGGCCCTCGCCTGGTGGCCACCATCGGCGGCGTCCTGGTCGGTGCGGGAATGATCATGACCGGCATGTCAACATCGCTTTGGGGCTACATCATCGGCTTTGGCGTCCTGGCCGGGGCAGGAATCGGTTTCGGTTACGCCTCGGCCACGCCGCCGGCCATCAAGTGGTTCCCGCCGAAGCGAACCGGCCTGATTGCCGGCCTCGTGGTCTCCGGGTTCGGCCTGGCCTCGGTCTATGCCGCCCCACTGTCCAACTGGCTGGTCAGCACCTGCGGCATCCAGAACACCTTCATCTACCTGGGCATTGCCTTCCTGGTCGTGGTTGTCCTGCTGGCCCAGTTGTTGGTCCCCCCTCACCGGGTGATGCAGTTCGTCAAGGGCTTAGGCCCCGCGGGGCTGCTCAAGCAGGTGGACAAGAACAACACCAGAAAGAAAGAGGAGTTTTCCCCCAGAGAAATGCTTGGCACCCTGCAGTTCTACCTGCTCTGGTTCATGTACGCCTGCGGGGCCGGGGCCGGCCTGATGATCATCTCCAAGCTGGCCAAGATCGCCGACCAGCAAGCCGGCATCAAGCTCGGCTTCCTGCTCGTGGCGGCTCTGGCCGTCGGCAACGGGGCAGGGCGAGTTGTGGCCGGGGTCGCCTCCGACAGACTGGGCCGCAAGGCCACCATGATCATCTGTTTCCTGCTCCAGGCCGGGCTTGTTTTCCTGTTGTCCAGAGTGACCATAGGCAGCTTCCTGGCAAGAGGGAGCGTGCTGGCCATCGTCAGCGCCCTGATCGGAGCCAACTACGGCGCCAACCTCTCGCTGTTTCCGTCGATCACCAAGGATTTCTTCGGCCTCAAGAACTTCGGCGTTAACTATGGCCTGGTCTTCACCTCCTGGGGGGTCGGCGGATTCATGCTGGCCCTGCTGGCCGGCAAGATGTACGTCAAGTACCAGAGTTTCAACGTCGCCTACTACGGAGCGGCCGGGCTGCTGATAGTCGCCGCCATTGTGACCCTGCTGGTCAAGCCGCCACACCACCGTGAGCCGGTCGAGGCCGGCGGCTGACCCCGCCCGCCAGAGTGAGGTGACCGAAAGCGGGGGTGCCATGGTCTGGCGCAGCCAGGCCATGACGAAATGCTACTCTGCCCGTACGGGCTACGGAGCACGAGCGTTCGGGAGATGATCACGGCCTGACCTTCGGTCAGACCGTGGCACCCACGCGATCCGCTACTCGGGCATTCGTTGCCTCGACGGCCGGGAAAGTGACCCGGATCACAACGCGCTGCCCTGGCCGGTGGTAGACTATCCGGTCTTGCCGGATGGAGTCTTGCACAGAAGCGGGGCTGCGGCGAGTTGGTTATCCAAAGTCGGAAGGACAATCCCATGAGCGCTATGTTGCTGGACGGAAAGATCGTGGCCG
>JAACEH010000081.1 GCA_011682595.1 Anaerolineaceae bacterium | reverse complement strand
GACGCATGTTCCGTGATTCCACGACATGGGCTCTCCAAGCAGCCCAGGCCACCCCGTGGCATGAAAAATCCACCTACAAACGTGACCTGCACCCTCGGGCGGCAAGAGACCGGTAAAAGACCTTTATTGTGAGCGTCGCGGGGTGAAAGGGTCCCGTCCAATGAATAGTGCGGGGTTTTTCCGGCATCGACC
Source organism: Anaerolineaceae bacterium (assembly GCA_011682595.1). The sequence continues at coordinate 13,247 of JAACEH010000081.1, read as the reverse complement.
GCCGGTTCTGTTTCGGCCCGCCCGGGACGGGCGTGGGCATGGCGCCCGTAATATTGTCACCTGCCGGAGGTCAGGCGTTTGACCACCGCGGCGGCAACCTCGTCGCCCATGTCGGCACGGTTGCGCAAGTGCGGCAGGGCGGTGGCCTGCTCGGCGGACGTGAGTTGCCGAAACAGCCGCTCGGCTCCGGCTGCCATCTGCTCGAGAGTCCTCGGCGGTTCGGTCGGCACGAGGACCGGCAGGGCCGCCTCGGGAATGCCGCGGTAGTGCAGGAACGGTTTGTCGGCCAGGAGGTCGGAGCGCTTCAGGCCGAAGCGCATGTAATAGTGCCAGGCCAGGTATCGCCCGAACGGTTTGTCGCCGTACCGCGGCCCGGGCGCCAGGTGGTCTTTCAGGGCGCCTTGGAGCAGGGCCTGTTCCATGTCGGTCGAGAGGTGCTCGGAGCGAGCCATCTCGTCGATCAGGAAGAACCAGGCCTGCCGCGTGGGGACCGAGGCCAGAGCAGAAGTGATGTTCTTGATCTGTCCGCTGCGGGTGGCCGCCGGGCCGCGTCGCACTATCATGACCAGAAGGCTCGCCGCAACGAAGTTCTCGCCTTGGGCCGCCAGGGTCAGGAAAGCTGTTTCGCTCTGCGTGGCGGGGTTCGCGGGATCGGCAAGCAGGGCCACCGCCCGGCTGAAGATCTCGGTCTCGGTCAATTCTTCCAGGGCCTTGGGGTAGCGTGCAGCGGTCTCGGGAAATTGTTCGGCAAACCATGGGCGACAAGGGTTCGCATCGAACAGCCCGACCAGTCGCCCCTGGAGCGTAGTGGCTTCGCTCGGGCTGCCGGGCGGGGCGCCGCGTTTGACGAGGTTGGTGATGATCGCCCGGCTGCGCTTGGCGTCGACCCGACCGAGCAGGAGAATCTGTATGAGGACCGACTCGGGCGCCTCGACGGCCACCAGACGTTCGGCCAGTGCGCTGCGAATCGCTGCGGAGGTTTCCAGCGGCACAACTTCCACCAGGCGGTTCCAGGCCTGTCGGTTGCCCTTGCGTCCCAGTTCGATCAGGCGGCGCTCGAAAACCATCCGCCGGCTCTCGGTCCCCGAGCCGGACATGGCCAGAATATCTCCGGCCGGCGGCAACTCCTCCCAGATGGTCCCCGGCGGTGGACCACCCTCGGCGATCCAGCGGACGACCAGCCTGGCCAGCCGCGGCCGTCTGCGGCGGGCCGCTGGTCAGTTCCAGTTGCGTCATGTCGGCCAGGATTCTGGCCGCCGCAGTGGCGGTCGAATAGTCCACCGAGGTCAGTCGGCCGAGCAGGCTCCGGGCGGCGACCACGTCGCGCTGCCGAGCCAGCAGCCGGCCGGCCCGCTGGACGACCTCTTCGGGTTGTCCCGGTTCAATGGCCCCGACCAGGGCTCTGCGGGCGTCGGCATACTCAAACTCACCCAACTGGTCAATCGCGGCCAGCCGTATTTCGGTCTGGGCATCGGTTCGAGCGGACAGCCCCAAGGCGTCGACCAGCCAGGGCGACGACCCGGCGGCGCCCAACTCCCGGATGGCCTCGATTCTCTCGGCAAAAGCGCCATGCCCCAAAGCCTTGCGGGCCAACTGCAGGTCACGCTGGTTGGTCGCGCGGCTCAGGATGTAATTGCGCTCGTCCTGAGTCCGGTCGGTCTGCGAAGATTCGGTCCGCGACGGCTCACCGGGACGGCCGCCGAACCCGAACTTGTCGGGGAAAAGAATCCAGAGGATAAGCAGGACCAGGCCGGCGACAATCAGGGTGATGACGGCCAGGGCCAGCAGGCGTCGCCATCGCCAGGATCGAGGTTCGCCTCCGGTCACGACCATCTGGGCCTCGAAGGTCGGCGTGCCCGGAAAAACCTCGGCCGGGTATCCTCTCAAGGCGGCTGAGGCGCCGTGTTTGCGTACTGCGCCGCTACGCTGAAGTTGCCGTTCAATTGTCTGCTGCACTACCTGGCCCGACAGCCCTGACGCCAGGGCCAGTTCGGTCAATCGGGCTTCGTCGTCGGGCGACAACACGCGGCAGAACAGTGCCCCTCGGACAACCAGTTCAAACGCTTTTGTGCACTGCTCCGGAGTCGCCTCCTCGCCCAAGGGTAGGCGCCGACTCTCCGGCGGCACATCCCTGGCCCATTGCGTTATGATCTCCTGCACCGCGGGGGGCAGTTCGTGGCGGTCGCCTTCGGCGGTCAGTCTCTGGTAGGCGCCCGGCGGTTTGTCGTCGGCCAGGAGCACGCCCAGGGCCAGGCAGCGCAACGCCAGGTCGGCATCCTCCAGCGACCACTGCGGCAACCGGACCGCCGGACCGCTGGTTTCGGCCGGCCGGGCGTGACGGGCCGCCACCTGGTCGATGTGCCGGCGAACAGCCTCCCAGGGCAGGCCCATGGCCAGTGCCGACTCGATCCACCTGCGGCGCCCCGACAGCGACAGCGGGTGGCCGGCGGAAATGACCTCCTGCTCCAGGGCGGTGAACTGCGGCCATTGCTGCTGGTAGAGCGGCCGGTCGTACTCGGCCTTGAACTGCGGATCTGTCAGGACCTTCAGGGCCTGGCCGACTTCGGCGATCAGGGCCAGGGCCTGGTCATTGGCCTCTGTGCCGACGTGGGGCATCAGTTGCGTGAGGACCTCGCCGGCCCGGCGGCGAATGGTCCGGACATCGACAGCGTAGCCCGCCAAGCCGAGCAGCGTGTAGTGGTCGACCGGTCGGGGCTCTTCGGCCAGCCCCAGAAGCTCTGTATACCTGTCCGGCGCCATGGCAAATCGCCCCCAATGAGAATCCGCCGACAACCCCTGCCATTCAGCGTATCACCACAAAATCCACGGTTCAAGAAAAATGGGGCACTTCTCCGGAGAGAATCTGGTTCCGACTTGACGCTCTCTGCTGCAACCTTAGAATGCCAGCAGTGCAGGTAAGTGGAGAGGCCCATGAACCGAGAAACAACACCCAGTGCTTTCGTGACCGGGGCAACCGGACTGGTCGGCAGCCACCTAGTCGAGCGGCTGACGGCCGAGGGAATCGCTCCGCGCTGCCTGGTCCGCCAGACCAGCGACACATCGTTGCTGGAGCAACTGGGCGTTGAGTGCGTCGTCGGCGACGTGACCGATCCGCCCGAGCGACTTCGCGAACTGATCGGCCAGGCGAGCATGGTCTTCCACTGTGCGGCCATGGTCGACGACTGGGTGTCCCGCGAGGCCATGGTGCGGGTGAACGTGGACGGTGTGCGGAACATGCTGGAGGCCTGCCGGGGCCTGCAGACACTCGAGCGCTTCGTCATGGTCGGCAGCATGGTGGTTCACGGCATGGACGACCAGATCAACCTGGACGAGACGGCCCCCCTGGTCCACACGGGCGACAACTACAATTACACCAAGATTCTCTCCTGCCGGCTGGCCGTCGAGTACGCCCGAAACCATGGGCTGCCGGTGGTCCTTTGCCGGGCCCCCTACATCTACGGGCCCCGCGACCAGCAGTTCTTCCCGCGGGTTATCGAGGCCCTGCGATCCGGACGCTTCAAATACATCGGCGACGGCAATCGGCCGCTGACGATCGTTTATGTGAAGAACCTGGTTGAGGCGTTGATGCTGGCCTCACAGAAACCTGTGGCCAAGGGCGAGGTCTTCCTGATCACCGATGGCGAGTCGCTGACCCGCCGCGAACTGGTGGAGATGATCTGCGAGGGAATGGGCCACGCCAAGCCGCAGAACCACGTCCCGCTGGCGGTGGCGAAGATGCTGCTGCCGCTGGTTGAATGGTTGGGCAAGGTCCGTCACAAACGACCGATCCTGAACCGATTCCAGATGAAGTTCATGACCACGCCGCTGACCTTCAACGTCGCCAAGGCACAGCGGGTGCTGGGTTTCCGCCCCATTGAAGCCCCGCGGGAAAGCCTGCGAAAGACGATCCTCTGGCACCGCGAGCACCATCCGGAGATGGCTACGCAGCAATAGTCCATCCGGCGCCGACACATCCCGGCCGGCAACTTATTCACAATTCGCGGGCCGTCGTGGATTTACAGCCGTCGGCGGAAAACCATCGCGCCAACCAGGCGTAAAGGTTCTTTACAGATCGCTAATAATCTGTAACCCACGACAGCCCAGTTGGTTAAGTTGCAATAGGAGCCCCTGCCGCCACAAATGCGACGGAGTTCGGCACTGCATTTGCAGGAAGACGAAAGGGTGGACAGGAGGTTTTGCACAACTTGTCCACAGTCAGACGGGCGGCACTGAACACCGTCGCCAAGCCGCCACGACGCGCCGGGGCGGCACGTGTTCAGCTTTCAAAGCCACGTAAGTTACTGTGCCACCGGGACCAAGGTCAACGGGCGATCCTCAGGTTCCCGCCGCCGGCCAGGAGTTTCTCGACTTCCTCTCGCGTCGCCCAGTTCAGGTCGCCGGGTATCGAGTGCTTCAGGGCGCTCAGGGCGACGCCGAAATCGACCGCCCATTGCATGTCGCCGCCGCCGAGATAACCAACCAGGAAGCCGGCCGAAAAACTGTCGCCGGCCCCCACGCGGTCAACGACCTCCACGTCGTAGACGGCCGCCTTGCAGACCTTGCCGTCGGCATAGACCATGGCCGACCAGTTGTTCCGCCAGACGCTGAGGTTCTCGCGCAAGGTAATAGCCACCGCCTTGAAGCCGAACTGATCGACGAGCTTGCGGGCCACGTCCTCGTAGTTGTCACCCTTGATCTTGAACACCCGGTGCGTGTCCTCTTCGGTCGTGATCAGAATGTCGATCAGGGGACACAGGGGCGTGATTACCTTCCGGGCCTTCTCTTCGCTCCACAGCCGGGCCCTGAAATTCAGGTCGAACGATGTGCCCAGGCCGGCCTTCTTTGCCGCGGCCAGCCCTTCGGCCGTCGCCTCGGCGGCGGCGGCGCTCAGGCCGGGCGTGATGCCGCCGGTGTGGAAATGGCGGGCCCCGGCGAAGGCCTCTTTCCAGGGCAGTTCGCCCGCCCCGGTCTGGGCGATCGCCGAGTCGGCCCGGTCGTAGACCACCGCGCTGGAGCGCGGCTTGGCCCCGAACTCCAGGTAATAGACCCCCGCCCGGGCGCCGGGCTTGGTGATGATGAACGAGGTGTCGACGCCCTGCTCGCGGGTTTTGTTGACCATCATGCGGCCCAGCGGATTGTCCGGCACAGCCGTCACCAGGGCCGAAGGCAGGCCCATCCGCTGGGCGGCCACGGCGATGTTCATCTCCGAGCCGCCGACGCAGACCTCGAAACTCCGGGTCTGTTCCAGCCGCTGGAAGTTCGGCGGACTGAGGCGAATCATGGCTTCACCGAGGGTGACCAGGTCGGCCATCGTGACTCCTTTCAACATTCTTGGCAATGTCGCGGCGGCAACACCGGCCGCAGAGACGAAAAGATAGCGTCCCCAGCGGGCGACGTCAAGCCTGCGGCTCCTTGCGGCCCGGCAAAACTTCCTCGTCTCACCACTTTTTCCAGTCCGGAACGTAATGTGGGGCGTTGGACTCGCCGACGTAGCCGACCATGTTCTCGGGGTCGTTGATCTTCGTAGGCTCGAGTCCCTCGACGTGCCCGTCGGCAAAGCAGACGTTGGCCCGGCCCAGGTGGCGGAAACACAGCGTCGTGCTCGGATTCTCGCGCCACCCGCCGCCGGAGTAGATCCACGGCGGGTCGAGCAGACAGTTGTTGGTCACCACGCCCGGCCCCCAGACCATCAGGGTATCGGCCAGCATGAAAACCTTGCCCGGTTGCTGAACCGTGTATTGGCTGCGCCAGGGGCGGCGGCCGATGGTCCCGCTCCAGCCCGGCGTCGCGGAGGGGCAAAGATAATAGCCGTTGTATCCGTAGGTGGTCGTGGCCACGCCGCCGGCCCCCTGCGGAATGTAGCTGCCCCAGGGCTGGGACGGGCAATCGTAGATCGAATCCAGTTCGCCGGCCTCCACCTGGACGTAGGGTTTGATCAGTCCGCGGCTGAAGTCGGGGGGATTAGCGTTGGTGCCCCAGAAGTACCGGGCGGGAGACTCTCGCCACCAGGCCAGCGGCGGGTACTTTCCCTTGTAGTCCATCCCGTAGACCAGCATGCCGGCCCCGAGCACTCGCAGGTTGGCCTTGCACTTGAGGTCCAGGGCCACCATGCGACCGTAGCGCAGGGCGGGCAAGGCAATAGCCATCAGCAGCACGATGATGGCGATCACCACCAGCAGCTCGATCAGGCTGAAGGCCCTGCAGGGAGTTCTCCGGGCGTTTCGTCTCATCGCTCTCTCGCCGACCGCGCAAAAAGAAAACCCCGGCCTGGAACTGGCTGGGGTCGCCGACGCCGATCCCTTCGGCCGCACCGAAGCGCAGCCGATCAGGGCGCCTTTACCCCTTCACCGTCCTAGGCTCGCAGACCAGGGTGAAGGTCAGTTTTCGTGGCAGGTATCCTGGCTCGCGGGTTGTCCTCGGACCGCGCCTTCCCGGGCTCATCTTCAACCGGTGGCTTACTGCGGTCTTCGTCGCCGCTTACAGTGACGGCCTCGCGCCGGATTCACACCGGCTTCCCTGCTCCGGGCGGAAACACCTGCCCGCCCATCTCATGGGTATTCTACAACAGCCGGCCCCCATCGTGCAAGTCCGCCTTTCGGTTTTTCGGTCTTTCGGTCTTTCGGTCAGGGGGCCAGTTCGTGGACCGTCTCGGCCAGGATTTTCTCGCGTCCGGTCACCGGGCCACCTCGCAGTCTCAGGATTCGCCGTCGCTGCGGGCCGGGTCGTGGTGGCGGCGGTCCCATTTTCGGCGCAGGCCTTCAAACATCATGTAGATAACCGGGACGACCACCAGCGTCAACAGCGTCGAGACGGTCAGGCCGAAGATGACCGCCACGGCCATGGGCCCCCACCACAGGCTGCTTTCGCTCCTGAAGTTGAAGGCCAGGTGGCGGATGTCGACGTTCCAGCCCAGGGCCATGGGGGCCAGCCCCAGGATGGTCGTGCAGGCCGTCAGCAGCACCGGGCGGAGCCGCGTGCGGCCAGCCAGGATGACCGCCTCGGTAACTTCCAGGCCGCGCTTGCGCAGCTTCTCGATGTAGTCGATCAGCACGATGGCGTTGTTGACGACGATGCCGGCCAGGCTGATAACGCCCAGGCCGGTCATGATCGTCCCGAAGGGCATGCCGGTGATGGTCAGCCCGAAGAAGACGCCGATCCAGGACAGGACGATTGATATCAGGATAATCAGCGGCAGCGAGACCGAGTTGAACTGGCTGACCAGGATCATGGCGATCAGCAGCAGGGCGACGACCCCGGCCTGGAGCAGGAAGGTGCTGGCCTTGTTCATGTCCTCCTTCTCGCCGCGGAAAGCGATGAAGTAGCCCGGCGGCCGCTGGAGGCCCTCGAGTTTCTTCATGACCTGCTGGAGCACCTGGTTGGAGTTGTAGCCCTTTATGACGTCGGCGGTCACGGTAATGGCCCGCCGCAGGTCGGTCCGCCTGATCGAGGCCAGCCCCGAGGTGTACTGGATTCGGGCCACGGCGCTCAGGGGCACCGGCTGGCCCGCCGGCCCGGCTATGGTCAGGGACTCGATCTGGTCGATCCGCCTGCGGTACCGCTCCGGCAGACGGACCACGATGTCGTAGTCGTCGTTGCCTTCGCGGTACTTGCTGACCTCGATGCCGTTGACGGCCGCCTTGATCGTACGGGCCACCGCGGCGGTGCTCAGGTTCACCAGGGCCGCCCTCTGGCGATCGACCACGATCCGCAACTCCGGCTTGCCGGGATCGTAATCGTCGTCCAGGTCGGTGATGCCCGGAATGTCCTTGACGAGCCCCTTGATTGCCTCGGCCAGAGGAACCAGACGATCAAACTCGTCGCCACTGATTTCGATCTCCACGGGCTTGCCCGTCGGCGGACCTTCCTTGGCCGCCACAACCCGGACGTCGGCCCCGGGCAGACCACTCACCTGGCGACGAATGGCTGCCACCGTGACCTCCGAGGGCACCTGGCGATCCATGAAGTCGACAAACTCAATGGAGATGACGGCCAGGTGGGAATCGACACCTCCGCCGCCGCTGAAAACGTCACCGCCGCCGGTCCCGATGTCGGCCGTGATGTACTTGACGTTGTTCGCGGCCGGAGCGCCCTCGAAAAACTGGAACCGGCGGATCTTCTCGGCAATCACCTTGCCGACCGCGTCGGTCACCTCCAGGGGTGTGCCGACCGGCATGGTGATGTTGACCCGGGCCGTCTGCGGGTCGCCGCCGGGGAAGAACTCGACCTTGTTGTTGAAGAGCCGAAAGGCCACCACCGATCCGACCAGCAGCACAAAGCCGGCCACGACGATCCCGGCCCGGCGGCCCGGGCGAATCGACGACCTGAGCAGCCGCTCATAAACCAGTAACAATTGCGACCCAGCCCTTTTCGCCCCGCCGGCCGGGCCTCCTGCCGGACCTGTCGTTGTCGGCCCCCCTTCAGCAGGACCGAGCAGAGAGTCGGGTTGATGACCATGGCCACAAACAGCGAGGCCGTCAGGGCCACGATGACCGTCTTGGGCAGAAAGACCATGAACTCGCCGATGATGTCCGGCCAGAACAGCAGGGGGATAAATGCCGCCAAGGTGGTGAAGGTGGAGGTGATGACCGGCCAGGCCACTTCGCTGGTGCCCTCGATGGCCGCCTCGACTCGCCCGGAGCCTTCCTGCATGTGGCGGTACACGTTCTCGACAATGACGATGGCGTTGTCGACCAGCATGCCCAGCACCAGGATCAGGCTGAACAGCACGACCATGTTCAAGGTGATGCCCAGGGCGCTCAGGACGGCAAAGGTAATCAGCATCGAAAAAGGAATGGCCAGGGCCACCAGGATGCTGTTGCGCACGCCCATGACTACCATCATGACCACCACGACCAGGACCAGCCCGGAGAGCATGTTGTTCTCCAAGTCCGAGACCATCAAGCGGATGAACTTCGACTGGTCCAGCGAGACGTCGATGTTGATCGTCTCGGGCAGCCGCTGGTCATACTCCCGGACGACCTGGTCCACCTGGTCGGCAATGGAGACGATGTTCGCCCCGGCCCGCTTGACGACCGAGAGGGTGATGCTCTCGCTGCCGTTAAAACGCGAGGCGGTCTGGCGGTCCTTGAAAGTGTCGCGGACCCGGGCCACGTCGCTGAGGTAGATGGGCTTGCCTTGCCGCTGGTCGATGATCAGGTCGTAGATCTCGCGGGGCTCGGTGAACTCGCCCTCGACCCGGACCGAGTACCTGGCCGCAGACATGTCGAGCGTGCCGCCGGAAACGTTCTGGTTCTCCGCGGCGATGCGCTCAAAGAGCGTGCTGACGGGAATGCGGTAGGCGGCCAGCCGGTAGGGATCGACCTCGACGCGGATCTCGCGCGTCAGGTCGCCCGAGATGCGGGCTTCCAGGATGCCGTCGATCTTCTCGATGTCGTCCTGCAGGTCCTCGGCGATCTCCTTGAGCTTGACCAGCCCGCAAGGCCCGTGGATGTTCAACAGCATGATCGGAAACTCGGAGAAGTTGATCTCGCTGATGGTCGGCTCTTCGATGTCGTCGGGCATCTCGGCCTTGGCCTCGTTCACCTTATTGCGGACCTTCTGCAGGGCGTCGTCGATGTCGGTCTTGGGCAGAAACTTCACGTTAACGGTCGACATGCCTTCGGTGGACTCGGAGCTGATCTGGTCGACGTCGCTCAGGTTCTTGAGCTTCTTTTCGATCTCGATGGTGACCAGGTTCTCAACGTCCTCGGGGGCCACGCCGAGGTACTGCGTAGTGACGACGATCAGGGGAATCTGGATGTCCGGCGCCGCCTCGCGGGGCAGAGTCATGTAAGAATAGACGCCGACCACCAGAATCATGATCATCAGCACGAAGACGGTCGTCCGGTGCTTTATGGCGGTATCGGAGAGTATCATGGACTGTTGGTTTCCACAGGAACTTCGGCGGTGCCCGACTCATCGCCGCCGCCGGAAGCGGCCGCGGCCACCCGGCGACCGTCCGGGCCGATCTGCTCGACCACCTTGACCTTCACGCCGTCGATCAGTTCTCTCTGACCTTTGACGATCAGCCGGTCGCCCTCGGTCAGACCCGAAACGATCTGGACCATCTGGCCGTCAAAGATGCCGATCACCACCTCGCGGGCACAGGCCAGGCCGTCCTGCTCGACAAAGACGCGATAGCCTTTCTCGTGACGGAGAACGTAGAAGATGTTCACCGCAATGGCCTTCTCGAAACGGCGCCGGACCAGGTTCACCTTGGCGATCATGCCGGGACGAATCCGCCCCTCGGCATTGGCCACCTCGACCTGCACCGGGAAGGTAAGCGTCACCGGGTCGGCCACCTCCTTGACGAAAATGACCTTGCCGCGGCGGGCGCCGTCGGCCAGGGCCTCGATGACCATCTCCACCTCGTCGCCGACGTGGATAAACCTGACGTCTTTTTCCGGCACCGGCATGACTACTTTGATCCTGCTGACATCGACCACCTCGCCCAGCGGCTGGCCCGGATTCAGGAACTCGCCGACCTCGGCCACCCTGGAATCCAGCACGCCGGCGATCGGCGAAAAGACGTCGGCGTCGTCCAGGCAGGCCCTGCACAGTTCGACCGTCGCCCGGGCGGCATCCATCTCGGCCTTCGTGCGGTCCAACTCGTCCTTGCTGATGGCCTCATCGGCAAACATCTTTTTCGTCCGCTGGTAAGTCATCGCCGCATAGCGGGCCCGGGCCTCGGCCGATTCCAGGTCGGCCTTCAGAATCGCCGTGTCAATGCCGAACAGCCGCTCGCCCTTGACGACCCGGTCGCCCTCATCCCTGGCCACGAAGACCAGTTTGCCGCTGGTTTCGGCCGACAGGCTGACGCTGGTCCAGGGCTCGGTCATGCCGCGAATGGTCAACTGGTCGACCATCGGCCGGGCGCCGACCACTTGGACGGCCACGTTGGTCAGCTTCTGGGCGACGTGCTCCTTGGGCTTCTTGAGCCACTCGAGCAGCGGCCCGCTCTCGTAGCGGCCGACCGCCAGGGCCAGGCCGACCAGAACACCGATGAGAATGCCCTTGGATGTCTTCTTCATTGCGAACCTCTTACTCTGGAACCGGCTGCCGCCAGCCGGCAATTGTACCGTCAGCACATCGCTTTTCCAGTGTCTGCTTCCAGCCCGGCTGCCCGGTGGCCACACCCCTTCGGGCAGGGCATGCCACCAACTTAGTATCGCCCTGTAAATAATACCACAATGTTAATCAATTTCAAGCCTGGCCGCTGTTGATTCCTATGAAATCGGCTGACCGTCGCCTCTGGCGGCAGCACCGGCCGCAATGGACCGTGAAAGCTTGCAACTCGGCCCTGTGAGCATACCAGGGTTTCTCGGTCCCGGGGAGCGGCCAACGACCAATGGACCAGATCAGCGACGAAGACCTGATGCTCCGCGTTCAGCAGGGCGACGACCACGACGCCTTCGCGGAACTGTTTCGCCGTTACCGGGCCCGCATCACCAGCTACGTCTGCCGCCTGGTCGGCGAGAGGGCCGAGGGCGAAAACCTGGCCCAGGAGACCTTCCTCCGCCTGCTTCAGAAACGCGATCTATATAGCCATCCGCGGCGATTGTCGACCTGGCTGTTCACCATTGCCAGGAATCTGACCACCGATTTTCAGAAGAAGAAGCGGGCCAGGACCAGCGAGGCCTTCGACCTGATGGCCGACGCCCAGGGGAAGGTGGATTCCCACCGCCCGGACATCGCCAGCATGCAGCAGGAAGCCACCCGGACCCTGAGAGAGGCCATCGGCCGACTGCAGGCGGCACACCGCGAGGTCCTGATCCTACGTTCTTTCCACGAAATGAGTTACCGCGAGATCGCCGAAGTGGTCGGCTGCCCCGAATCGACGGCCCGCAGCCGCATGGATTACGCCCTGAAGGAATTGAAGGCCCATTACCGGAAACTGGACCCTGAAAAAGGCGAGATTTCTTAGCTTTTCCGCCACAGTTGGTCGTACTAGGTTCCAGTGGACAAGAGGAAGGCCGGCACGTCTGTCCGCACGTCAGCTCCACCAGGGGTGAAGCCTGAGACATGTAGGGGCACCCCTTGCGGGTGCCCGCATCGACGGATAGCGATGCAGGTGGGCTGTCTTAAGGATAAAGGACAAAGGCATTTGGCCTGCGCAGGAGCGTGTCGCCGGAGGGATTGGTAAGAGATGAGTTGTCCGAACTATCAGGACCACATTCTCTTTGACTACGCCTGCGGCAAGCTCTCAGCCGACCAGGCGGAGCAGGTCCGCCGGCACCTGGCCGGCTGCGCCGAATGTCGCCGGGAGGTGGCCTCCAGCGGCGCGCTCGGCTCTCGACTGAAACTCCTGGAGCAGGCCACCCGGTGTGACCTGCCCGACGCGGCGGCCCTGGGGCTGCTGGTCCGGGCGGCACGCACACTGTCGGTCCGGGCGCCTGAAACAACACAAACCAGCCTGGCCGAGATGCAGCGGCGGGCCCGGCAACGGAGACGTACGACGCTGCTTCGCCGAATGCTGATTCCGGTTGCCGCCGCGGTGATTGTCCTGCTGGGACTGGACCTGGTCGGGCCATACTTCAAGACCCGGCCACCCGAAGCCATCAGCTATCTTTACGCCGATGCCAGAAAGGTCATCCAGGCCAGGACGGTCGAGGGGATGATCGCCCTGCAGCCACGGGCTCTCGGCGCCCTGGACGAGGCCATCGCTTCGCCCAACCCCGATGTCCGTCGCGTGGCCAACCTGCAGCTGATCCATTACATCACCCTGCGGGCCACCGAGCCGGACCAGGTTGACGACATCCGTTTCCTTTTGTCGATGCTTCAGGCCGACGAGCGGGCCGCCGGAACCGGGCAACCGGGGCCCAACACCCGGACGGCCCTGGCCGGTTTGCAGAGTACGGCCAGTGCGGCTTCACCGGCCGGACGCCTGGACCGAGCTGCGGCCCTGGTTCGCGGGGGCCGGTACGAAAAGGCCTTCAACCTCCTGGCCGGCGACGATCGGCCGGAGGCCCTGCCCCTGGCGGCCTATGCAGCCATTCGGGCCGGCCGCCTGGGCGAGGCCCGCGAGTCGATCGACGCCCTGGGCAGCCTCGGCGGCAGGAACCCCTGGATGGTTCCCCTGCTGGAAGCCGAACTGGCCATGCTCGAAGAACGCTTCACCGACGCGATAAACCACTTCGCGACCGCGGCCCGCAGCGTCAACCGCCTCTGGTTCCAGGCCGGATACCTCTGCAAGTACGAACTGGGCGACGAGATCCTGGCCGGTCAGTATTTCAGCCGGGCCGACGATC
>JAACEH010000080.1 GCA_011682595.1 Anaerolineaceae bacterium | reverse complement strand
CGCTGCCCACAGCCGCGCCGACATCGACGCGGCAATCGCCGCCTTCGGTGAAGTGAAGGATGAGATGGGCCTCTGAGTAGCGAGCAGATCGGATCAACAGATCCGACACGGTGGAGAGTGGGCTGCGGGTGCCATGGTCCTGGCGCGAAGGGCTGGCCATGTTTGCTGTCGCGGGGGTCTGCTTTCGCAACAACGCTTCGGGCGGATCACATGGCCAGTCCCGACTGCGTCGGAACAGGACCATGGCACCCGGGCGGACCTCGACGCGGCGGTCGCCGCCTTCGGTGACGTGAAGGACGCGATGAGTCTGTAGAGGATTTGCAACAAAGATTGACCGGCGAGCGGCACGACCCAGATGGGTCGTGTGCGCTTTCGGCATGGACGACAAATAGATCTGACACGGACCTCGATATGACAAGGAGGAGCCCAATGAAGATGGAGCGATGGATTCGCCTGATTGCGGGAACGTTCATTCTGACAAGCCTGTTGCTGGCCAGGTTCGTCAGTGGGCATTTTCTCTGGTTCACCGCGTTTGTGGGTGCCAATCTGTTTCAGTCTGCGCTGACGAAGTGGTGCCTGATGGAGAAGATTCTCGGCAAATTCGGCGTGAAGCGTTGCGAGCAATAGCGGCGTTACAATAATGATGTCGCCCCACCGCTTTTTGCGCGAGCGGCGGGGCGATTGATGGCCGTGCAGGGCTGCCCGTGCGGATACGCACATCCCTGCACGCTATTGAAACCCGCAAGTCGTGATCCGGGCACCCCCTCCCCCCCAAACAGGGAGGAGAGGGCCGCCGGTGGATCTTCAGCGGATTGTGTGACGACTACTTCTTGCGACGCCGCCGGGCCACGAGGCCGGCCAGCCCCAGGCCGAGCAACGTCATCGTGGCCGGTTCGGGGACCGCCACAAACACGTCCAGCGCCCCGACGTAATAGTCCCTCTGGTCGCTGCCGTTCTCCATGCCGCTGCCATAGGTGTTGCCGGCGGTGCCCCAGGGCAGTCCGGCATAGTAGGCGTCATAGATCAGTGTGCCCTCGTAGGCAAGCGTGTCCTTGATGCCCCACGAGGTGATGTCGCTGGTGCCGTCGCCGTTGGTGCCCGGCTCGGCCGGATCGTACCAATGGAACACGCCGTCGGTCTGGAGTTCGCCCGAGATGTCGAGTTCGTATGTCGTGCCCACCACACGGAAATCGTCAATGTTCATGGTGAAACTGGCGCCGCGGAAGAGGCTGTTGATGGGGCTGCCGCCGTTGCCGGGGCCGCTGGCGGTGCCGCCCTTATAGTCGTTGATCGCCCAGGCGGCCGGCGACAGTGACGCGATCACGTTGGTGTGCGCCGCATTGGCGACGGTGTTGTCCACATTGTCATAGAAGTCCATCAGGGGGGGCAGCACGCCGCCGGTCGGGTTGTACGTCGTGGCATAGGCCTCGAGATCCAGTCCGAACTGGCTCGATCCCACCGGCTGGCCGGAGAAGATGTCGTTCCAGGACAGGCCGCTACCGGGGTCGACGGTGCTGTCAAACTGGAAGCCCATGCCATCGGTGTCGGAGTAACCGAATTGAAACTGAATGTACGCCTGGTTGTCGCTGTTTTCGTCGTACCCGCTGATGACGCCATCGGGGACACCCCCGGCGCCGCTGACGTCGAGGTTGTTATAGTAGATCATCATGCCGCCGGTGGCCGTGCCGAGCTTGATTTGCTGGGCGTCGGCCGTCGAGGCTGCCAGTACGATCCCGATCAATGCGGTCAGTGCGATAAGGCGTCTCATTCCTGGTTCTCCTGATTGCTGTCTCTCGCCTGCCGTGCAGACGCCACAAGCCCCCGCGCCGGCACACCGTTGCACGGGCGCGCAAAAAAAGCGGACTTTGTTCCCGCAACCGGGATTCAAAGCCCGCTTCAAATGCTTCTCAGCGCCCTCACGGCTCAACGTGCGTTGCCGCAGGCCACGATTCTGCCCCGGCAACAAAAAAGGCCACCTTCGGCCCTCAGCGGCCAAAGTGACCCTCCAAACATCGCTTCAATCGTACGACTCCCCTGCCACGGACACTATGACACAAAAAATGTCGATGTCAAATCAGGCGTCGATTATTCACGATATATTTTCTGAAAAATTTCCAATCCGCCCCCGAACGCCGCCTGGCCGTCCAGTCTGTCCGCCGCCGCGCAACAGTCGGGCCGGTGGAGCCCATGCCCCACCGACCCGAGAGTGAATGCAGATCAGACCGTTTCGACCGCCGACCTACTTGCGACGACGGCGAGCGACCAGGCCGGCGAGGCCGAGGGCGAGCAGCGTCATTGTGGCCGGCTCGGGGGCCGGGGTCAGGCTGACGTCGTACTGACCGCCGCCAAGGTCCGTGACATCCACGTCGAAGCCCGGAAGCTCCAGCGGGATGGCTTCGCTGCCCCACGTCCAGTCCATGTCCCAAGCAGCCGCGCCGCCGATGCCACTGGCTGCGGCGCCGCCATCGTTGGCATCCGGATCGTTCGGAACCGTGCCGCGGTACTGGCCCACGTCGTCTTCCGAGGCGAACAGCGTGGCCCAACTCATGGCACCGGACATCGGGGTCCCCTGGGCGACGCCAATGTACTCGAGGTACCAGTTCGAGGCGGTCAGCACCAACTGGTAGTGGTTCCAGTCCTGGACGTCCGGGGTGTAAAACTGGCCCCAGCCGCCGCCGGTGGTGTACGCATCGTGATCGGCGCCGATGGTGCCCTGAACGACATCATCGTAGAACGCGGTGCCGCCCTCTTCGGCGAACACGTCGAACCCACCCACGGCAGCGGTGCCGTCGGGGTTCTCCCAACGTGAGTCGCCATCGTCCCAGGTCGTTCCCGGGCCGCCGGGCGCGTAAAATGTGCCGGCCACAGCCAGGATTGTCCCGGTGTAGACGCCGCCGCCAGCGTCCGTTAGAGAGCCCGAGAAGTACATCGTCGACGACTGCACCGTGTTGCCCATGACGCTGGACGACAGCATCAGGCTCACGGCCACTGCGATTGCGAGTGTCGTTTTCATGCGCGATTCCTCCTTACCTGGGAACGTGATTGCTTCCATTGCTTGGCAGACAACCGATCCAGCGCCCCCACCCGTTGTGCGGGCGCGCAAAAAAAGCGGACCTTGTTCCCGCAACCGGGATTCAAAGCCCGCTTCAAATACGTCTGAGCGCCCTCACGGCTCACGACACGCCGCACGCTGCCCCTGACCCACAAACCGGTCGGGCAACAAAAAGAGCCACCCTCGGCCCTCAGCGGCCAAGGTGACCCCGCAACGTCGCTTCAACCGTACTGCTCCCCTGCCGAGGGAACTATGACATACAGGGACATCGAAGTCAAATCGGATTGCGGTTATTAACAATGTATTTTTCGAAGTTTTTTGGCTGGCGAATCGGGTTCCTTCTTTATCTTCATCGCGTCCTGTGGTCGAACGTGGTGCGGCGGTCGCATTGGGTCGCCAGCGGAGGCGGGGAAGCGGAGCGGGGAAAAAAAGAGGCCCCGCCGGGGGGACAGCAGGGCCTCGTCTACAAACACACCCGGTGCAAACAGCACCCAGTGCGTCCTATCTATTTACGGATGTTGTGCATCGCGGTCGTCCGCCGCGCCGGCACACCGCCAGCGGCAGGCACGCGGTCGAATCGCGCACTGATTGATCCGGCATAGCGATAACGCGTCAAGACGCTCATTCGTGAATCCCTGGCTACGACTCGGGGTGGCCGCGCTCCCAGCGCCAGACACCCCACGCGAGGGCATGCCCCACGCCCATCGTGAGAATACTATGGGCACTGGGACCGGAAAAGTCAACGTCGCAACTGTGCGAATTTCTGTCCCTGGACAGGTCTTTCGCGGCGCAAGTCTCCTCGGGCGACCTGGTGGGGTCCGGCGGCGTTCGGGGCCTGCTCTCGGTGTTGAAGTTGCCCGTGGGATGACGGCTATTCCGGTTCGCTTTGCGCTTTCGGCCCTTCGGCGGCGGTTGCGAGCCCTGGCACCCTCGGTCCCTGCATGTCGATGGCAAACTTTCCGCGGACCTTTTCGAGCAATTGGGCGCGCCGGCCGATTCGCCACACCAGCAGCGTCATCGGCGGCCGTTTCTGGTCCTTGAAGATGATAACGATGCGGCCGAAGCCCATCAGTCGCTCAAGGATGTCGGTGGTGTCGACGTGCGTGTTGTAGTCCTCGCGGCCGATGTGGTCGCCCGACTCGGCCGGCCCCCACTGGATGTTCATGTAGTTGGGCGTAAAGACCGTGTAGTAGAACAGCCCCTTGATCCAGGCCACGCCGACGGCCAAGAGGCCCAGCAGAAAGACCATCAGGTAGGCCACCGGGCTCATGGCCACCGAGATTTTTCCGAACCCCGCCAGGAAGTCGCCGACCCAGCCCAGCAGGTGCAACCACAGGAACAGGGCCAACGTGCAGACGGCAATAATGACCACGATCTTGACGCTGATCTCGAACTCCTCGACCAGGTAGTTGAGGAAGAAGACCGCCAGCCAGAGGCCACCGACCACCTCTGCGGCCTGGTTGTTGTCTTTGCCAATGAAGAACATGACAGCCGCTGCCACGAGCGACACAATCATCGTCGGCAGGTAGAGCACCTTGCGGGTCCAGTTGAAGATAATGAGCCAGTCGTTGATATCGGTGTCGGCCCGGATCTCACGCTCGGTGCGGATCCGCGAGCGGACGGTTTTTCGCATGATCGCCCAGGTCACGATGGCGGCCGCCACGGCGCCGGCGGCGATATAGACGGCAATCATCGGGTTCGAGCTCCACTCAATCGCGATCATCGTCCGGTCCTTTCTCGTAAGGTGCGCGATGCCAAGTTGCGCGGGGTGGCTGCCCTGCGCCCCCTATCCGTTAAGACACGCCGTCCGCCGCGGGTCTTCCCGCTCTCGAGAGAGATGCTATCGACAAAACGCTCGGTGCGTCAAGGACGATTCGCGCCGGGCGTCTGCCCGGATTTTTTCGTTTGCCTCGAACGGCCGGGCGGTCCCGAGGGATGTCCCTGTGGTTGCCAATCGAGGCTTCTCGGGCAACGCCGGGGCGAAGGGGGAAAATTAGCGGTGAGTGTCTATGGCCGCGCGTCGGCCTCGGCAATGGCCGGCAGAACGTACTGCCGGGCCACGGCGTCCCAGTCCATGTGCCGGGCCAGGTCGTACCCCGATTCGAGCAGGGCCTGCATCGCCGCTTCGTCGGCCGGAAGCCGATCGAGCACCGCCTCGGCTACGCGCCGGGCTTCGACTTCCTCAACCTGCCCGCGTTCCTTAAGGCCGATCTTCATCATCGCCGCCAGCGTTGTGGCGCCCTCGGGCGCGCGGGTGTAGTCGGCGATGACCGCGTTCGGGCAGTCGTCGCCTGCGCCGACGTGTTTCAGGAACCCCGCACAGCCGCAGACGCCGGTCGGCACGCACACGCCGCCGAAGGCCAGCGGTTCCAACTGGGCGATGCCGAACGGTTCGTACACGCTCTGCCCGAACTCCAGGTCCGTGCCCTTGCGGATGTCCATGAACGCCATCGCCTCGGGCATGGCCTTGCCGCAGGCGTCGCGCGACCAGCCGAACTGGTTGACGAAGATGACTTTGATCTGGCGGCTCGACGTGTTAAAGCGCTGCACGCTCGTGTAGAAGTCGGCCTCGCCGCCCGAGAGGTCCGGGTAGCCTTCGCGGTGCGCGGCCGGCCAGCCGTAGCGCGACTCCATCTGAAGGATCCGCTGCAATTCCTTCGGTCCGCCCATCTCGGTCGACAGAACGAACAGCACGGCCGTTTTGCCCGAGGCGCGGAACGCGCGTTCCATGTGCCAGAGCACTTTCAGGTCGCGCCACAGGCCCTTCGACAGCGCCATCCGCGTGACGTGCGAGAAAAGGTAGTCGGGCCGCGTGCCGGTCAGTCGCTCGGCGTAGTCTTTCATCAACTCGCGGCTGGCCAGCTTCTCGGCCAGGGTGACCTTGTGAGCCGGGATGCCGTTGTAGGTCAGGTTGATACGGAAGTCGGCGAACTTCGGCCCGAGGAACCGCAGTTCCTCGCACACCAGGTCGCCCACGGCCAGGGCGGCATCGCAGGCATACGCGGTGCTGATCAGCGGGTGCTTGAAGTACGCGCCTTGGGGTCCGAAAACATCTTCGACGGTCTTGCCCTCGGAGGTGGCTCGGCGCAGGACGTTGTAGAACATCGTGTCGTGGCCGGGGTGCCTCTCGACGATGCGCCGCATGGTGGCCGTCTCGTGAGCGTAGAACAGGGTTCGCCAGCGGCGGTTCTGTTCGAGTGCGATCAACAGCGCCGTCGGCATGCCCATGTATTCGTGGGCCATGAGCGTGACCGGCCGCTCGCCGTCCTCGGCGCCCAGGGCCTGCAACGCCCGGTACGCCGGCAGCGCGATCCGCGTGTACTGCTCATAGTCCCACGCGTCGTAGATGTCGCTGCGGATACCGAACGTCTCGTAGAGTCGCAACTTGAACACGGCCAGCGGGTGGGCGTGCATGTGACTGATGCCCACCAGGAGCACCTCGGGCGTGCTCTCGCGACCGGTCTCTTCGTCGCGGAAGTGGCGACGGCCGTAGATCAGGCTGACGCCGAACTCGTCCTGTACGCCGCGCAGTCGCTCGCCCCAGTTGCCGTGATCGATGCCCAGGCCTCCGGCGTAGAGCACCTCGCCGAAGCGGGCCAGTTCGTCGACGGCCTTCTGGTCGCCGTCGAAGATGGGACCGACCAGGATGTTGCGCGGCACGTCCTCGAGGTAGACCGGCGACGTGCAAAGCCCGTGAAGAACAGCGCCGATGCCGCCGACCTTCTGCAACGCTTCGTGCGTGACGTGAACAACCGTCTTCATACAGTCTGTCTCCCCCAGCGCCGCATGCCTCTGCCTCGGGATTCCCCCGACGGACCATGGTAAGTAAAGAGGGGGGCGTGCGTCCCGCCGCGCGTCCCCCTGTCACAGTGTTCCTATCGGCATTCTGTTCAGCGCTTGTTCAGCGCCTTCTTGCCGTGCTCGCGTTCATAGTCCTTGCTGGTCCGTCCGCCAGGAATGCCGGGGAAGAACCCGTTGCTGTCGTTCCCACCACGGTAGCCGTCGTCTTCCGGCAAGACCATCTCGGGGCTGACCGTCTCGGGCTTGGGTTTCTTCGAGTCGCCGCCCCGCAAGACGATCAGGCCCACAACCGTCAGCAGCAGAACGAGGCCCGCCGAGCCGATCAGGATAATCGGCATCAGGTCGCGCTTCTTGGCCGCCGGCTCGTCGTCGCTGTCGTCCGCCTGAGTCTGTTTCGTGCCATTCGCCTTGGCAGCCTTGGCTTTTCGCGCGACGGTCACCGGCTTGGCCGCGACGGTCGGCTTCGACGCCGGAACGCCGGCCTCGAGCGCCGCCATCAGGTCGCCCATGTCGTCCGTCGG
>JAACEH010000079.1 GCA_011682595.1 Anaerolineaceae bacterium | reverse complement strand
ACCGTTGCAGATTGTAGCGGGCCGACTGGCTAAACGCCTCGGCCGCCTGCTGGTAAGCCCCGGCCGCCAGGTCCAGCAGGGCCAACTGGTAGTATTGTTCGTCAAGTCGCATCGAGCGGCTCGGCGCCAGCAGAATCTCGATCGCCTTTCCGGGAAACAGGAACCCCGGCTCGGGGGCCTCGCCCTCGCCTTCGGCGGTCGGTTCGGCCGGTTCCCGCAGACCAAGTCCGTACGGTCTCGGGGCCTGCGGCTCCGGTGTCGGCTGGCCTTGCCGCTTGGTTTCTCCGGGAGGCTTGAGGAGGCGCCATTGCTGCGAAACACCTGGCGCCGTGGGCGTGGGCTCGTCCCGTCCGGTCAGTGCCAGCGAAACTCCCGGCGGCAACCTGGTGTCGTCCTCGGGCTTCGCTTTCTCATAAAGGCCCGCCAGTCCCGACATTTGCCACCAGGGCTTTGACCCGGCGAAAGGCGACCGTTCGGAGACGAATTGGGCTTGGCTTTTCCTCGGCTGCACGGTGGGGGCGGAAATGCTCAAACTGTCCAACGACTCGGCGGTAAACGCCGAGCGGATCGATCCCAGGTTTGCCTGGGCCGGGAACTGGGCCCGGTAGTACATCCCCTGCCTGACAGGGGCGCTGTAGGTGATCTGAAAAGGCGATCCCGCCCGGCCGAATGGCGTGGGAATGGCCCCGAACGGGTCGGCTCCACGAGTTCGGCTTTGGCGGAACGTCGCGGCGCTGGAGGTCAGACTGCCCGGCTGAAAGTAGGGCGCACCGGGGCCGTAGCGAACCCCGGCAAGAACGTTCTGCACGCTTGTCGTGTCGCGGAAAAATCGCGTCAGGGAGCCGTTGAAGTAACGGTCCTCGAGGAAATTGCGGTTGATCATCAGGGCCCGCCCGCCGCGGACGTTGCCTGTCGACAAGAGCTGCGTGGCTCGCAGATAGTTCAGCCGAATCGGCCGCCTGTCGAACTGCGAGTAGACCGGTTGTGTCGAAAGATTTACGCGGAGGTTGACCGGCCTCTGGGCCGGGGCGGTGGAGGCGAACATGGCCAGCGACCCCAACACCGTTGCGACTGCGAGAATGATTCGTGTCGGTCTCATGTCGCATCCTCCTCGACCGGTTGGTCACTTGCCCCCCGAGAGCTCAATCCACCGGTCAAGAGAAAACCGCTCCCTTCACTCCCTTAATATATTGTACCTTCTTTCGGGCAGGAGAACAAAAATCATTAGCCGCATTGCCGTTCAGCCACGGCAACGGACACTTGGGGGCCGGCGCCCCCGGGGCCACTTTCAGGCCACCTCAGGCCAGTTTCCGGGCCCGCCGGCCGCCCAGGCGAAAGGCCGCCTTGTTAAGGTCGAACAGCTTGGCCTTCGCGGACTCCCGGCCCAGCATCTCATGCATGACGTCCAGGAACGCCTTCTCGCTCATGATCTGCTTGAAATGGTTCAAGGCCCCCATCAGGATCATGTTGGCTACCCGGATGTTGCCGATTTCGCCGGCCAGTTGCGAGGCCGGAATGACCACCGTCCTGCCGCCGTCGTCTGCGCCGTCGGTTTCGACCATCGACGAGTTCAGCAACATCAGGCCTCCGTCACTCAACCGCCCGGCGAAACGGTCGTACGACAATTGGTTCATCAGCACCAGCACCGTGGCCTGGTCCACCACGGGGTTGGCGATCTCGTGGTCGCTGATGACGACGTGGCAGTGGGCCGTGCCGCCGCGGACCTCGGCCCCGTAGCTCGGGAAGAAGGTCACCCGGTGCTCGTTCATGGCCACCCGGGCCAGGAACTTGCCCACCGTCAGCCCCCCCTGACCTCCGGCCCCGGCTATCAGAATGCGCTCTTCCATGACTTCATCCTTTGCTCGACCGGCAAGGCTACACCGCGTCGGGGAAGGCCGTGTTCTTGATGACCCCCGTCGGGAAAACTTTCGTCAGGTGCTCCTCGATAAACTCGGTGCACTTGCTCGGGGCCATTCGCCAGTGCGTCGGGCAGGCCGACAGAACCTCGACCAGGGAGAAACCTTTCCGCTCCTTCTGCACGCGGAAAGCCCTCTTGATGGCGTTCTTGGTGCGGCGGATTTCCTTCGGCGAACTGATCATGCAACGCTCCAGGTAGACCGCCCGCTCGAGCCCCGAGAGCAACTCGCAAATCCTTAGCGGCGGCCCCTCGCCGATCAGGCTGCGGCCCTGCGGCGTGGTCGAGGTCTTCTGGCCGACCAGCGTGGTCGGGGCCATCTGCCCGCCGGTCATCCCGTAACAGGTGTTGTTGATTGAAGATGACCGTGATCGGCTCGCCGCGATTGGCCACGTGAATGATCTCGTTGGTCCCGATGGCCGCCAGGTCGCCGTCGCCCTGGTAGCTGAAGACCAGTTTCTCGGGCCGGGCCCGCTTGATGCCCACCGCCACCTCGGGCGTGCGGCCGTGGGCCGCCTCGCACATGTCGATGTCCATGTAGTTGTAGGCGACTACGGCGCAGCCCACCGGGGCCATGCCGATGACCTGGCCGCGAATGTCCCACTCCTCCACGATCTCCATCAGCAGCCGGTGCACCACCCCGTGCCCGCAGCCCGGACAGTAATGCGTCGGCACCGGCAACAGCGTCTTCGGCCGACCGGCCTTCAGTTTCAGTTTTTTCATTTGGTTGTCACGCCAAGCCTTCGACTCGCTCATGTCATTCGCCAGACCGTTTTTTCAGACAGCAGGGTGGCTGCTTGCAGCCACGCGGCTTCTGTCACAATCGGCGGTTGCGAGCAACCGCCCTACATGGTTTCCAGCATCGCCTTGACCTTCTGTTCGATCTCAACCAGTCGCGGCACTTCGCCGCCGAAGGTGGCCAACAGGTCGACCGGTGAACGACCCTCGACCGCCAGGCGAACGTCCTGGACCATCTGGCCCCAGGACATCTCGACCACCAGGATCTTCTTGCCCGCCTCGGCCAGCCGGGCGATGGCCTCGGTCGGAAACGGCCACAAGGTGATCGGCCGCAACAGGCCCACCTTCAGTCCCTCTCGGCGGCAGTCCTCGACCACCGCCTTGGACAGCCGGGCGCTGGTGCCATAGGCCACGATGACCAGTTCGGCGTCGTCGGTCTTGACCTGCTCCGAGCGAGTTTCCCGGGCGGCGATCTTCGCGTACTTGGCCCGCAGGCGGACGTTCCACTCGACCAATTCGCCGGGACGGCCGAAGTAGCTGCAGATGTGCCGCTTGGCCCGGCCGTCGGCGGCCCCGCTCAGGACCCACTCGGAGTCCTCGAGCGTCGCCTCGGCCATCTCCGGCAGATCGACCGGCTCCATCATCTGGCCCACTTGCTGATCGCTCAGCAGCAGGACCGGCACTCGCCATTTCACGGCCAGGGCCAGCCCCTCGATGGCCAGGTCGAGTGTCTCCTGAACCGTGTGCGGGGCCAGCACGATGGTGAAGTAATCGCCGTGCCCGCCCCCGCGGGTGGCCTGCCAGTAGTCGCCCTGGGCGCAGCGCACGTCGCCCAGCCCCGGCCCGGCCCTCTGCACGTTGACCACCAGGGCCGGCAGCTCGCTGGCCGCCATGTAGCTGAGGCCTTCCTGCTTCAGGCTCACCCCCGGCGAACTCGAGGAGGTCATGGCCCGGCCGCCGGCCGCCGCCGCACCGTGCACCAGGCTGATGGCCGCCAACTCGCTCTCGGCCTGGATGAAGGTGCCGCCGACTTCCGGCATGCGGCGAGACATGTATTCCGGCAGATCATTCTGCGGAGTGATCGGGTACCCGAAATAGAACCTGCAGCCGCCGCGCACGGCGCCTTCGGCTGCAGCTTCGTTGCCGGTCAACAGGACTCGCTCTTTCTTGGCCATTCTACTTGCTCCGTCGCCACCTTGTCTTGGTGGCCCGCCAACGCTTCATTCGTAAACCTCGATGGCTGCATCCGGACAGACCGTATGGCACTGCAGGCAGCCGGTGCAATCGGCCGTCTCAACCACCTCCGCGGGACAAACGCCGGCGGCCGTTATGTCGTCGCTCATTCGCAGGCACTCGACCGGGCAGACCTCGACACACAGGCCGCACCCTTTGCAGTACTTGCGAAGTATCCGGACTTCGGGCATTACGGCAACTCCTTACAGCTGATGACCCATCATATGAGCGGCTTTCCCCTCGGAGTCGGAACGACATCCTGCAGGGACAAATCCATTTGTCCGCCTGAGCGGGAACGGGCAATCACCATGTCGCGATCGTAGATCACGTTGTCGCGACATCGAAAAAGCGGCTCATGATCGCCCTTGGACCCGGTGTCTGCTTTATTCGTGCGGCGTTCACTCCATGATTTCTATGTTTTGTCAACCAGCTCCTTCTTGGCCTCTCGGAGAATCTCCTCAACGGCCTTCACTTTCTCCTCCTCGTAGTCATAGCCGGAGTAGCTATTTACGGTGTCCAGGAATCGCTCGTGCGCGGTGTCCAGGATCTCCTGTTCGGACCGTGTGTTGCCGCGCGTGAACAGGAACGGCTCCCAAAAGGCGCCACGGAAGTTCTCGAGTGTATGGTCCGTTGAAAGGAAATCTCCCGTTCCGGCGGCGGCGACGTCGGCAATGATGTTTTCCACCGCTTCATCTTTCACCTCAATCTCGCACAGGCGGTAGAAAGCCTCCTGGATGTCCAGATCAAGAATGAGTTGTTCCGGCGAGATGAGGCTGCCGTTGTCCAGGACTCCGCTTCCGCCATATGAGAGCCAGCCGGTGTATTTCTGATAAGCGGCGGCCTTGAGCATTTTCTCGAAGACGGCCTGGAATCCGGGGCAGCGCGCGGAGACATAGGTGCGGCCGCCGACCATCGTATTGCCGCCGAAGGCGTGCTCCATCAGTTCGACCACTCCGCAGTCAATCAGCACGACCTCGGGGCAAGACTGTGTGGTGACCGCAGCCTTCAGGTCCATTGTCCCCGACGAGATGTAGCCTCTGTGATCCACGTTGGGATTCAGCAGATACGCAATAATCAATCCGCCCACGATTTCCGCCGTCGCCTGAACAATCGTTCCGTCGAGGGTGACGGGAGCGTTCCTCCCTGCGGCGGGCATGGAGGTGATCAGGAAGCCGATGTTGAAGCGGGCCTGCTCGATCATCACCCCGGCGGTCCGTTCTTCAAGCCGCAGGATGGGGTTGATGCAGTTGCAATGGTCGATGAACTCGTTCTGCCGCCCCGGACCAAGGAGAACGTCGCTGATTTCCACAAAATACTTGATGCTCTCGGCGGTGTAGGGCTCAAGGCCGCGAGGGTATTTGTGAGTCAGCTTCATCATCATCAGCAGCGACTCCAGCGATGCCGTGGCCTGGGGAACGTCCGTAACCGCGATGGGACATGGGTGTCGTCGAATGCAAACTCGATCACCTCGTCCGGCGAGGACTCCGTTCGGATGGCCCGGTTGTTCTTGATGACTTCCACTTTTTGCAGCGGGGCAGTTCCGGCGGCCGCGCGATGGGACCGCGCAGGATAGGATCGTCCGTCTCCTGCAGGAAACGGCCCAGCGTACCGCTGAGTTCGTTTTCGACCATCCCTATTTCCGGACGTCCCGCCAGATTGTTCCGCTCCCACGGGTCGCGGTCCAGGTCGTAGAACTCCACCGACGGGCGGGGCGCCAGGTGGTCGTCGCCCATGCCCGGGCGCGCGGGGCTTTCCTCGATGTCGATCGGCATGGCGAGTTGCGGGCCCTCGTCGTAGTTCCGGATGTATTTGTACCGCGCCGTGCGAACGCAACGCTTGCAGTCGCTGGCGGTGGTGTTCTTCTCGGCGAAGATTCTTTCGCGCGGGGTGTAGGGGCCGTCCGTGAACAGCCCCCAAAAAGAGCGACCCTGCACGTCCCCGGGTACTTCGGCGCCGGTTGCCTCCAGCACGGTGGGCAGCAGGTCGATGTTGCTGAGCAGTTCCGCGCCCGCCCGGCCCGCGGGGATCACGCCGGGCAGCCGCACGATGAGCGCCGTGTTCAGCCCGGAGTCGTAAAGCGTCGCCTTGGCGCGCGGGAACGCGATGCCGTGGTCCGTGGTGAAGACGACCAGCGTGTTTTCCGCCAGGCCCGTTTCGTCCAGCGCATCCTCGGCGCGCGCGCAGGCAGGATGCCACTTCCTCGGCCACCGTTTCGCACCTGGGCGAAAGGCTGCTTGCGTGCTGGAAGCCAAGCCTGCCGACCTCCTTTACCTCGTGCTGCAGGCCGAACAGGTGCGTTTCGTGCCCCGCGCCCTCGCCGTAGCAGCCCAGCCGCGTGCCGAGGTCGTGCGCGATCAGGAGGAGGATATTCGGTCGTTGGCTGTCGGCGTTCATGTCATCTCCGGCGCACGGGGTCACAGGTCGCCGAGCGCATCCAGCACCAGCGGCACCGTGCGCTCCCAGTCCGAAGGCACCTCCTCGCTGATCATGAGGCAGTACCGATCGGGTCCGGCTTCCCGCGCCATGTTGCGCACGCGCCCGGCGAGTTCCTCGCCGGGCAGCGCGTACCAGGTGAGCGAGGGATGCAGCCACAGGAACTTATGCGGCCAGCATCGCCGGGCCTCCGCGGTCGTCAAGTCACCTTCCGGCGCGGGTGTCAGCGAATCGATCCCAGCGAAGGCAAGGCGCTCTATGTCCCCGGCGATCGCGCGAAGCCGGCCGTCGTAATGCACGTGGACTTGCTTGTCGCTACCGCGGAGCGCGCCAAAAACCCGCTCGTAGAACGGCACCAGGTACTTCCGGTACCGCACGGGGCCCATGGTCTCGATCGTAAGGTTTTCCCAGAACTTGATGTGGCGGACCGGCGTGTCCAGAGCTGCCTCGAGTTCCCGGATCTTGAGGTCGGCCAGCACCTCCATGAGTTCCAACAGTTCCGGCAGCTCGTTGGCGATGTCGACCGAAAACCGCTCCAGCCCCGCGAAATCGACCTGCACGGACAGGAACGGCGATCGCGAGGCCCACCCGCCGAGCTGTCCCAAGACGATGCCTGAATCCCCGATCTCGCGCTCAAGCCCGTCGAAACGCTCCGTGCTGGACGTCACCTCGGCATCGGCAAGGGCGTGCGCCATGATCCGGTAATCCCGCGCGCTTTTAATCAGGTGCTCCTGCCGCCACTCGCCCAGGTACCACTCGTGCAGCTCACCGATATCGGTGAGCCAGCGTACGTCGCGCCGCGTCTGGCCATCCGCCCGGCTCGTGGTTTCCTCGATCTCTACGTTCGGCAACCAGCGCGTGATAAGGTCGGCGTGGCCGATCTGGGCCAAGCCGCGATCAAAAAGGCTCTGCCAGTCGACGTCGCGGTTCCGGACGAACCAGTCGTACACCGCAAAGACCGGCCGATCGATCGGCTCCCCGGCCAGCGCCGATTCGAACCGCGCCCGGAGGGATTGCCCGTAAGTGCGATTACCCTGGCATTCACGGTTCTCCGTCCGGTTCATACGTAACCCTCCGTTAGCACGGAACTTTCCCGCCGTATTCCTTGGAATACCTAAAGAGAGGATAAATATTTTCGTTGGGCGTCCCTGGCAGTATCGAACTGGAGGAACTCAATACGATCCCTCCCCCGCGATTCCTGGAAAGTTCCACGATGCGCTCTATTCGCTTTTCAACTTCCGCCACCGTTCCATTAGGAAGGAGCGTGGTGACCGAGACGCTGCCGAACAGCACCATCCTGTCGCCGTCACGCGTCCTTACCTCCGACAGCTTTTCCATATCCACCCCGGTCTCTTCTTCGAATCCTTGCAGGCCGGCCACACCGATATCCACAAGGTCTTCAAGAATCGGGTTGATATTGCCGTCGCAATGCCACAGGACCTTAATCCCAGCCTCGTGAAGCGGTTCCAAAGCGTATTTCGCCGCGGGCCAGTACATTTCGCGGAGCGTCTCGGGGGAACACAGGGGGCCGTCATTGAAGCAGATATCCTCACCCAGATACACCCAATTCAGGTACCCCTTATCCAGGACGGCCCGGGCGATGGCGGAATTTCGGAGCTGCGCCTCCTCTGCGGATAATTTAAACAGGCTCTTCATCTCCTCCGGGTACAGCGACAGGGCCATGAGGTAGTTCTCATACCCGAAATAGGTGTAGAGCATGAAATCGGGAATCCCGGCGACATGGCCGGGAATCCAGACCATGTCCCCCATAGATCGCTTGCCGTTTTCCATGAGTTCGATCCAGGCAAGGTAGTTCTCTTCAAACGGGAACTCCTCGCCCAGACGCTTTGGATGCGGCAGAGAGTGGATGAAATCCCTCACCTCCTCGGGACTGTTGAATCCGGTCCCTTCCCTGCGAATGACGGACGGCGTGAATGTATGGTCGCGCGGCATGACGGAGGCTTCCGGCGTGCGGTCGTAACGCTCGGGGAAGGGAAGGACATATTGCAATACTATATCACAATCCAGCTTTCTCATGGCTTCCACGAATACGGCGCGGGCGTTGAATTTGGTGAACGACTTTGCACCGGTGACCTCAAGCAGGAATTCCTTCGTAACCGCCCCCGCGCATACAGGCACGTATGGGGCTTCTTGAAAATTGAGGGTCCTTTGTACCACTTCCAGCTTTTCCATAACAGCTCCCTCGATCCGCTGCGCCCCTGCGAAGCGGGGATCAGCGGTACATGGGCAGGTGCCGGTAATACACCGAGATCTCCCAGATCAATGACGGTCGGGGCACCCTGACGGCTACCCCGGCATTGTATCTGTCCCCGCGACAGTCGCAAGCGTGAAAATCAGGCGCAAGGCGCGTTTCAATTCAGCCGATGGACAGATTTCCGGCAACTCTCTGTCGTTTCAGTGCGCTCCTGCCGGCCTGAGCACGCAGCGCTTCCGTCCCACCATCCATCGTCTCCGACTTCTGCGCTCTTCGGGCAGCCTACCCGCTGTCCAGCGCCAGCCGCATTGCGGGGTCTACGTGCGGCCGGTCCGCGTCGTTCGTGTCTTCGTATCCCGCCAAGCGTCCCAAAATCGCCTGCCGCAAAAGCGCGGTCTTGCTGTGCTGCGTGTTCCGGCCGGTGCGCGGGTCTGTCAGCTGTTCCACCCCAATCTCGGTCAAGCCGAACACGTCGTCCAGTTCCCGATAGGGCAGCAGGCCCGCGTCGCTCGTCACCTTCACCCCGTGGAATTCCAGGCGTAGCTCTGAGTCGAAACCAACCCGGAATGCCCCGTTTTTCGCTTCACCCATCAGGGGCGCCCTCCGATTGCTGGATTCTGTGCCGAATTCAGTAGTTCAGATGCACTTTCGAACCTTTTTATTCACTTTAATCCGGAAATCCGGGCTTACTACTCTGCGCGTCACCGGGCGCCCGGCGCCCGCCCGCTGGCGTATCGCGGGGCGTGGCTCCAGTGAAGCTTCTCGCGCAGCGTTTCAAATGACGACCGCCGCGGGTTGTCGATCATGACCAGCCCCTGCGATGATTTCTCCACCTGGACCACGTCGCCGGCCACCAGGGACACGTGAATCTGGCCGTCGATGATGCAGGTCGACTCCCGCTGCTCGTTCAGCCGCAAGGTGACCAGCGAGTCCGAATCGATGACAATCGACCGGTGGGTCAGCATGTGCGGGCAGATCGGCGTGATGACCACGGCGTCGAGACTCCACTCCAGGATCGGCCCGCCGGCGGCCAGGTTGTAGGCCGTCGAGCCGGTCGGCGTGGCCACGATAACCCCGTCGCCGTGATAGGTGGCCATCGACTTGCCGTTGATGTCGACCG
>JAACEH010000078.1 GCA_011682595.1 Anaerolineaceae bacterium | reverse complement strand
TTGTAGGTCGGGTCAACAGACCCGACGATCTGGAGCTTTCATGGCAACCCCGCTGATGTTGCCATGCTACCGGTCAACCGGCATTGTCGGGTACGACTTTGACCGCCGTGCCGTAAGCGAGAATCTCGCTGGCGTTGTTCATCACGGCGCTGGTCGTGAAGCGCACGTTGATCACGGCGTTGGCGCCCACACTCTGGGCCGCCTGGACCAGGCGCGACAAGGCCTCCTCGCGGGCCTCGCTGATCATGCGGGTGTACGACTCGATCTCGCCGCCAACGATCTGTTTCAGACCGGCGAACCAGTCGCGGACGACGTTCGTACAGCGGATCGTGTTGCCGCGAGCCAGGCCCAGGCACTCGACGACCTGGTGGCCCGGTACGTAGTCGGTATTAACGATGATCATGTCGGTCTCCTCTCTTGTTTGTCCTACCGCACAAACTCCTGCCCGGCGTCAACCACCAGCGACTGGCCGCTGATGACGCGGCTGGCCGGCGAGGCCAGGAACACGGCGGCATTGGCTATGTCCTGCTGCTTGATCTCCTGGTTCATCGCCGTCAGCGAAATGTAGTAGGGAATTACCTCCGCCGGCTTGAGTCCTCTTTTCCTGGCCGCCTGCTTAATGTACTCGGCGTTCCAGATCTTCGACCCCTCGAAGACGTTGCCCGGGCAGATGGCGTTGGCCCGAATGCCGTATTGCCCCAGCTCCAGGGCCAGTCCGCGCATCAGGTGCAGTTCGCCGGCTTTGGTCGCATTGTAGGCGGCGTTGTTCTTCGAGGCCCCGAGCCCCGACTTCGACGAGATGAAAATCAGCGAGCCTCCGGTCTCCTGGCGAATCATCCACCGCGCCGCCTCGCGGCCCGCCAGGAAGTAACCCGTCAGGTTGATCTCCAGGGTCTTGCGGAAGGCCCCGACCGGGAAATCCTGAATCGGGTAGGCCGGAGCGATGCCCGCCGCGGCCACCATCACGTCGATGCCGCCGTAGGTCATGATGGTCCGCCGAAAGGCCTCGGCCATGCTCTGCTCGTCGGTGACGTCGGTCCCTACGGCCGTGGCCCGAGACGTGCCGACGCGCTCCAGGATCAACTCAGCCGTCTCCTCGGCCGCCGGAAGATCGATGTCGGCCAGCACCACGTGCGCCCCGGCGGTGGCCAGGCCGATCGAGATGCCGCGACCCAGTCCGCTGCCGGCCCCGGTCACCAGGGCCGTCCGGCCCGTCAGGGGGCCCGGCTCTCCCGCCTCGGCCCGGGCCAGTTCGTGGCGGTAGTGCTCGACCTCCCAGTTGTCGATGTAGTCGGCCTGCGACTTGGTCAGAAGCTTCTTGCCGCCGAAGGCCAGGGCCCGCTCGCTGATCTCGAGTTCGGCTGTAAAGACGACGGTGGAGGTCTTCAGCGCCTTGGAGCTGTCGCCGACCACGAGGAACCCCTGGCCCGGCAGAAGGACGGTTCGCGGCCCTTCTCCATGTGCGGCGACGTACCGCTTGACGGCCGGGGCAATCCTGCCCAGCGGCCGGTCCGGCAGAATCAGCGGCCAGGCCAGGCAATAGACCACCACGTCCGGCGTGCAGTTCATTCGCATAATCGACCGGGCGTCTTTGCGGGCCAGCAGCCGGGCGGCCGTCTGGTTGGGCACGAACTGCACAAGGTGCGACCGGCATCCGCAGGTCACCAGGGAGCGCCGCAACTCGACGATCACCTGTTCCAGGTCCTGGTCGGCCAGGCCGACAGCGACGACTTTCTTCGCCCTCGCCCGGCGCGACCTGAACAGCCGCTCGCAATCCTCGACGATGGCCTTGGTCAGGTCCACGGTCCGCCTGGCCGAAGCGGAGGAGACGAAGAGGCCGTGATTCTCCAGCAGCAGCACCTCGGGCGCCTCGCCGTGGGCGGCCTTGAAGCCCTCGACCGCCTGCAGGCAAGCCACGGCCAGCGGGTGGCCGGGATTGGTGTAGGGGACCCAGACCATCGTGAACTTGCCGCGGCGAGCGAGTTCCCGGCAGAGTTTCTCCGACCTCTTGCTGCAGAGCACACCGTTGACGGCGATGGGGTGAATGTGGACGACGTAGCGCTCCAGCATGGCGTGCAGGGTGGCCTCGCACGATGGCCGCACCGCCGGTTCCGCCGGCGACGGGCCGCCGACCACCGCCTCGTACATGGCCTTCAGGACGTGCGGCTCGCGGACGGCGTCGCTCATCTTGCGGATCTGCCTGTCGTGCAACAGCTCCAGCAGCGGCGGCAGGGTCATGGTCACGTAGCCGCGATCGGCGCTCATGTCGCCAAGGCTGGTGCCCGAGGCCTTTATGTGCATTCGCCGGCCGTCGGCGCTTTTGACGCTGGTGTTGCCGCCGCCGGCCTGGACCAGCCGGTCATCGCTACCGACATCGCGGCTGATGCGGACCAGTGTGCGGACGTCGGCCTCGGCCTTCCCTGTGGTCTTGCTCATGGTCGTGCTTTCTTTTTTCCTCGTCCTTCTGAGGGGGGCTGGTTTCGGCCGGCCCGGGCCAATGGTTTTCAGTCCGTTCGCTCATACGGTGGGCCTGCCGGCCGTCACGAGGCGAGCTTGCAGACGAAACGGAACCGCTATTCTGCCAATTTTGGCGGCATTGTCAATGGCTTCGCCGCCGCGAAATTGCCGGCGCCCCGCCGACCCGGCGACCCGGCGCGACGGTCTGATGTAGAACTTTCGGCCGATTTGGCGCCTGGTCAGGCCCCGGTCTGGGATGGCGGCTGGGATGGGGGGGGCGCCGTGGCGGAGCGTGGGGGCGCGGGTCTCTGGTGGTCGTGGATCATCGACAGGGCGATCCTCTGGCGGTCGCGGTCGATCGACATGATTCGCACGTCGACCGTCTGGCCGACGTGAACGAAGTCGACGGGGTTCTTGATGTAGCGGCTGGAGAACTGGCTGACGTGCACCAGTCCGTCTTCGCGGACGCCGATGTCGACGAAGGCCCCGAAGTCGACCACGTTGCGGATGGTCCCCTTGAGCCACATGCCCGGCTTGAGGTCCTCCAGTCGCATCATCTCGGTCTTGAAAATCGGCGGTGGATGATCGTCTCGCGGATCGTGTTCGGGGAACTCCAGGCAGTAGAGGAGGTCGGACAGGGTCGGGATGCCGACCTCCAGTTCCGCCGACAGTTTCTCCAGTGAAAGGCCCTGGAGCTTTTCCCTCAGCCCGGGCAGGCCGCCAGGCCGGGCCAGGTCGGCCTCGCTGTAACCGAAGCGCTGCAATA
The DNA here is from genome assembly GCA_011682595.1 of Anaerolineaceae bacterium. The sequence continues at coordinate 5,912 of JAACEH010000078.1, read as the reverse complement.
TCCGGTGGGCGATCGGGTAGTCCTCGGGGTGGATGTAAGTCCGATCGAGCGGATTGTCGCCGCCGAAGATCCTCAGGAAGCCGGCCGACTGCCGGAACACGTTCTGGTCGATGCCGTCGATACTTTTGAGTTGCTCGCGCGAGGTGAAGGGTCCCGACTTGTCACGGCGGGCCACGATGCTGCGGGCCAGGGATTCGTTCAATCCGGAGATTCGTGACAGCAAGGCCAGGTTGGCCCGGTTCAGATCGGCCCCGACTTCGTTGACGCAATCGTAGACGACCTGGTCGAGATGCTCCTTCAGCAGGTCCTGATCGACGTCGTGCTGGTACAAACCGACGCCGATGCAGCGGGGATCGACCTTGACGAACTCGGAGATGGGGTTCTGCAGGCGGCGGCCGATCGACACGGTTCCGCGCAGGGCGGCGTCGAGGTTCGGGAACTCCTCCTTGGCCAGTTCCCCGGCGGCATAGGCGCTGGCCCCCGCTTCGGAGACCAGCGAATACTTGATTTCGAGATTGTTCTCGGCGATGACCTCGGTTATCAGCTTCTCGGTTTCATGGCACCCCGTGCCGTTGCCGATGGCCACGACGTCGATTCGGTGTTTGCGGAGGACTTCGGCCAGGGCGGTCTTGGCCTCGTCCCATCGTTTCTGAGGTTCGTGCGGATAGACGATCGTTTCGCCCAGCAACCGGCCGTCGCCGTCCAGGGCGGCCACCTTGCATCCGGTGCGGAAACCCGGGTCGACGGCCAGGACGCGAAGGCCCGGCACGGGAGGGGTCATCAGGATGCCCTGCAGGTTGCTGGCGAAGACGTCGACGGCGTGCAGTTCGGCCCGCTCGGCCAATTCGTGGCGCACTTCGCGGCTGATGTTCGCAATGACCAGCCGCGTCAGCGAGTCGGTCAGGCACCGTTGCAGAAAATCGGCGAAGGGGTGATTTTCGGGGATGATCATGCGGCGGCACTGCCCGAGCAGTTCGTCCATCGGCACTTCGACGGCGATCTTCAGGGCCTTCTTGCGCTGGCCGCGATTGACGGCCAGCACGCGGTGTGGCGGCAGGTTCTTGACCAGTTCCGAGAAATTGAAGTAGTCGCGGAATTCCTTGAATTGTTCGTCGGCATTGGGGCCCTTGGACGAGCGCAGCACGCCCTGGGCCCAGACCGTGTCGCGAACCTTCTGCCGCAGGCGGGCCTTGGTGCTGTAGACTTCGGCGATGATGTGCGACGCGCCGGCCAGGGCATCGTCGGTGGTGTGAACCTCGCGGTCGTGGCGGATAAAGTTGGCGGCCATGTCTTCAATCTGCGTTTCGCCCTGGCCCGAGAGGATCAGTTCGGCCAGCGGTTCGAGCCCCCGGTCGCGGGCCAGCACGGCTGCGGTGTGGTGTTGCGGGCGGAAGGGCAGGTAAAGGTCCTCAACCAGCCACGGCTGTCCGGCCAGGGAAATGGCTTTGCGGAGTTCGTCGGTCAGTTTGCCCTGTTCGCCGAGGGACTGCAGGATGGCTTTCTTGCGGGCCTGAAGGGCACTCAGGCGGTTGCACCGTTCGACGATCGCCGTGATGGTCTTGCGATTCAGTCCGCCGGTTGTCTCTTTGCAGTAACGGGCCAGGTAGGGTACGGTGTTGCCTTGGCGCAGCAGATACAAAGTACCTTGGACCTGTGCCTCCCGGAGTCGTAGTTGCGAGGCAGTTTCAGAAGTGACGTTCGGCCCCATAGGCGTTCGCTGCAAATCAACGTGCCAGTTGCCGGCGGCGGACAAATCAGTCGCCTGAGTACAGCCCACGCCTATACACTACACGTGACAAAGCGGCCGCGTCAAGCCCTCAAATCGTTGACGGCCGGTATATTTTCGATCTATAATGATCCGCCATCAACAGTGTACCAGCGCCGATGCCGCGCGGAAGACAGTTTTTCGGGAGCCCGGGACGACATGAAGCAACGAAAAGGACTGGTTGTAGTTTACACCGGAGACGGCAAGGGCAAGACCACCGCGGCCCTCGGTCTGGCCCTGCGGGCCGCCGGGTCGGACATGCGCGTGTCGATCATCCAGTTTGTCAAGCAACGGGAAACCGGCGAACACCGGGCCATTGCCCGGATGGGTGATGGGGTGGGCGCTGGGGTGGGCGCCGGGATTGAGATCCTGCGCCTGGGCACGGGGTTTGTCGTCGATTCACCGCCGCCTCGGCAAGCCGTGGAGGCCGCCCGCAGCGGGCTGGAACTGGCTCGCGACCGGCTGACCGGCGGCCGGACGGAGATGGTCGTCCTCGACGAGATTTTCCCGGCCATGAAGGCCCGACTGCTCGGGGAGAAAGAGATCCACGAACTGCTCGACCTGCGGCCCGAGGGGGTTCACCTGGTGCTGACCGGCCGCGACGCGCCGCAATCGGTTATCGAGCGGGCCGATCTGGCCACCGAAATGCGCTGCCTCAAACACCCCTGTGAGCAGGGCCTCGAGGCCCTGCCGGGCATCGACCTGTAAGTCGCGTCCGGGCCGGGCCCTGGAGGGCCGCGAAAAAATCCGGCAACAAAGTGCAAGCAAACGGCCTGCCCAGTCGTTAACTTTGCGAAACCCCAATGCTCTGCCGGGACCGCACCTTTCCGGTGTGGTTGCCGTGGGGGTAATATGTGCCGGGAAAAAATGGGTTGACCACGCCGTTGCGGCATCTTACAGTCTAGCCAGCATTTGGCATTCGGTTTGGCCCATTTCGGCAAGACTCTGCGGGAGTAATGTCATGCTCATGCTTGCGGCCTTCTGGTTGAACATGGCCTACCTGGTCTGTTTCGTCCTCGGCCTCAGCTACGCCGTCATCGCGGCGCTTTTCAGCGGCATCGGCGGCGGCGATGTCGACAGCGGAGCAGACATCGGGGCGGACATCGACGGCGGCGGCGAAATAGACCTGGGCGGCGGCCACGACATCGTTTCGGGAATCGACGTGGATGCCGGCGACGTTGGCCACGTGCCCGGGGCGGCCGTACACGAGCCGGGCATCAGCCCGTTGAGCCCGCCGATTGTGGCCATGACGCTGGTGACCTTTGGCGGCACGGGCATCATTTTCACCAAGCTCGTGGGTTGGCAGGCCCTGAGCCTTCTGCCGGCCAGCGTTTCCGGCATCAGCATGGGGCTGATCACCTTCATGTTTTTCTATACGCTGGTCCGCAAGATTCAGGGCTCCAGCAGCCCCTCGCTTGCCGAGACGGTTGGCCTGGAGGCCGAGGCCACGACGCCCATCCCCCCCGACGGCGTCGGAGAAATCGCCTACGTGGCTCGAGGTTCGAGGTTCACGGCCAGGGCGCGAAGCATCAATGGCCGGACTCTTCCCAGCCACTCGGCGGTCAAGATTACCAAGTGGGTCGGCCACACGGCCCAGGTGGAGCTTTCCGAGTGATTTCGGCTCGTGCTTTGTCTCGTGCTTCGTAGCGAAGTGCTACTTCGCAGAGTAGCAAGCGAAGCACTATTTCGCGGAGTATAGCAATAAGAGGAGACTCTCGATGAACTCTGTTCTTCTGGCAATATCGAAAGAGGCCGTGGTGGCCATTGTCATTCCCGGCATTCTGTTTGTGGCCTTCATGATGGTCATCATGGTTGCCAAGCGGTGGATCAAGGTCGGCCCCAACCAGGTGCTCATCATCTCCGGCCGCAGAAGGAGCAGGAAGGGGCTTGGCCCCGTTGGTTTCCGAATCGTCAAGGGCGGCGGGGCCTTCGTTTTGCCTATCATCGAGAAGTACGATCTGCTGAGCCTGGAACTGATGACCATCGACGTCAAAACGCCGGAGGTCTACACCGTGACCGGCGTACCGATCATCGTTGACGGCGTGGCCCAGATCAAGGTCAAAGGCGACGACGTCTCAATCTCTACGGCCTCCGAGCAGTTCCTGTCGATGGAGCGGGTCCGCATCGCCGAGGTCGCTCACCAGACCCTGGAAGGTCACTTGCGGGCCATTCTGGGCATGATGACCGTCGAGGAGATCTACAAGAACCGCGACGCTTTCGCCCAGCGGGTGCAGGAAGTGGCCACCTCGGATATGGCCAACATGGGCCTGACCATCGTCAGCTTCACGCTCCGCGACATCCGCGACAACCAGGGCTACCTGGACGCCTTGGGCAAGCCGCGGACCGCCCAGGTCAAGCGCGACGCCATCATCGCCCAGGCCGAGGCCGACCGCGACTCGGTCATCAAGAGCGCCGAGGCCAACCGCGACGGCCAGCAGGCCAAGTTCGGGGCCGACACGGAAATCGCCTTCTCGCAGCGCGACTACGAGATGAAACGGGCCGAGTACCAGGCCTCGGTCAACCTGAAGAAGGCCGAGAGCGACCTGGCCTACGATCTGCAGCAGAACAAGACCATGCAGTTGGTCAAGGCCGAGGAGGTCCGCGTGCTGGCCGTCGAGAAAGAACGGCTGATCGACGTGCAGGCCAAGGAAATCCTGCGCAAGGAGAAGGAACTGGAGGCCACCATCAACCGGCCGGCCGACGCCGAGAAGTACCGCATCGAAACTCTGGCCGCCGCCGAGCGGTTCCGCATGGAGACCGAGGCCAAGGGGCAGGCCGAAGCCAAGAGACAACTCGGCGAAGGTGAGGCGTCCGCCAACAAGGCCCGCGGTCTGGCCGAAGCCGACGTCATCCTGGCCCAGGGCGAGTCGACGGCCGAGGCCATGGAGAAAAAGGCCGCCGCCTGGCGCGGGTACAACGAGGCGGCCATCATGCAGATCTTCCTGGAGCACGCTCCGGAACTGGCCGCGGCCATTGCCCAGCCGCTCTCGAAGACCGAGAAGATCGTCATCATCAATTCCGACGGCGACGGGGCCGGGGCCAGCAAGATCACCGGCGACGTGGCCAACATCATGGCCCAGTTGCCCGAGGTTGTCCAGTCGCTGACCGGGATGGACATCAATGCCGCCCTGCAGCGGATTTCCAAGCTCGGCTCCGGCCAGGCCGGGGGCGAGAACAAACCCGACCAGCCGGCCGGCGAAAGCAAGAACTGACCGGGTGCGGACATCGAGGAATCTCACCGAAGGCGGGTCGACCCAATCGGCCCGCCTTTTGCATGCTTTTTCGGCAAAGCAGCATTCGCTTGTGGTAGAAGTTGCTTTGCGGGGGCGGGGGGTTTATAATGGCCCTTTTGGCGTCCGCGCAGGAGAGGACAGGCAATGGAAATCAGCGTAAATGGCAAGCCGCAGACCGTTGACGAGGGGATCACCGTGTCGCAACTGCTGGCTGCACTCGAGGTCACCGTCGGCCGCGTGGCGGTCGAGCTGAACCGGCAGATCGTCCCCAAGGCCGAGCACGACAGCGTCACGTTGTCGGCCGGCGACAAGGTCGAGATCGTCAGTTTCGTGGGCGGCGGATAATCTCCGGAAAGGATAAGTAAGGCAATGGCAGGGGACGCAAGAATCAAGTTGGGCAAGTACGAGTTCGCCAGTCGGCTCCTGGTCGGCACCGGCAAGTACGCGACCTTTCCGCTGATGGCCGAGGCCCTGGAGGCCGCCGGCTGCGAGGTGGTCACCGTGGCCGTGCGGCGAATCGAGCTGGACACCAACAAGGAGTCGCTGCTCAACTACATCGACCAGGAGCGGTACACGCTGCTGCCGAACACGGCCGGGTGTTTCAGCGCCGAGGACGCGGTGCGCACCGCCCGGCTGGCCCGCGAGGCCATGGGGCTGGACTGGGTCAAGCTGGAGGTGCTGGCCGACCAGAAAACCCTGCTGCCCGACCCCATCGAGACGCTCGAGGCGCTGAAGGTCCTGGTCAAGGAAGGTTTCACCGTGCTGGCCTACACCAGCGACGACCCGGTGATGGCCAAGCGGCTCGAAGAGGCCGGGGCGGCCAGCGTGATGCCGCTGGGCAGTCCCATCGGTTCGGGGCAGGGGGTGCTGAACCCGACCAACATCGAAATCATCCTCGAGCAGGCCGGCGTGCC
>JAACEH010000341.1 GCA_011682595.1 Anaerolineaceae bacterium | reverse complement strand
CTGGCCCGGGCCATCATACGCGACCCGGCCATCCTCATCCTCGACGAGGCCACCAGCGCCCTGGACGAAGAGACCCAGGCCCTGGTCCAGGACACGCTCGAGCGTTTCGTCCGCGGCCGCACGGTCTTTATCATCGCCCACCGCCTGTCCACCATTTCGCTGGCCGATCGCATCGTGGTTATGGACGCCGGGCGGATCGTCGACACCGGTTCGCACGAGGAACTGATGAAGTGCTGCGACCTGTATCGCCGCCTGCGGGAAACCGGCTTCGAGGATGCCTGAGGGACCATCCGGGCGCTCTTGCGGAGCGGCTCAGGCTTGCGGCGAGGGTGGAAAATTCCCCCAATTGGTCGGCGACCATGTGCTGAGACACCAAAATTCGTCCAAAAATCTGTTTTTGGGCTCACTTCGATTTGACTTTGGGCCTTCTTGGGGCAATAATATAGTGATGTGGTTGGACAAGCATACCGGGGGCTGGATTCTGCCAGGGGAAGGTGGGGCCACAGCCCTGTTTTTTGTCGGCCTTGGGAGGTGTCGGCAAGCTCAAAAAATTGTTGCGCAGGCTGGGAGAAAGAAGGGCCGAAAGCATAAATGAGGAGTGCCTGTGCCGAAGGCATGATTGATTGAAGGCGTGACGCTCTGGATTCAGGGCGTAAGACAAGTTGTGGGGAGAGGCGGCGAACGGTTTGTTATACTCCGCAAAACCGTTCGTTAAGGGCCGAACAGGCCCGAAACCTTTCCTGAAGAATGGCCGCGGTCAAGGGCTTGGCGAGCACCCTGGTATAGGGTGGGGGAAACTGGCCCGAACTGGAGGGACCGTGATAAAAGTCATTCTTGGGGGAGGTCATGCCTAGCCTCGCACTCCTCAATATTTCTTGGCGGCGCTCGTTTAAGACAAAACGAGCGCCGCTCTTTTTTTTGCGCCGGCCGGACTTCTCGACATGGCGCCCCCTCTTGGCCAGCGCCTGCAGTCGCCGCGCGAGGCGCCAGGGCCTGAGGCCGCCGGGGGTTGGGCCTTGAATCGCCCGGGGCAAATGCCTATCATAGCCGATTACGCAGTGCACCAGCGCCCGATGAGGAGCGATAGCGGCGATGAAAGAGGTACCGGACAACAGCCTGCTCCACCGTAGCAGCCGTTGCGGCTGCGAAGGCCGGGTCGGCAAACGCGTCCAGCGGGATCTGGCGACCCTCGAGCGGGGCGTCGTCGAGATATATTCCCGCGACGAGCTGGCCGACCGCCTGGCCGAGAGCTACTCCACCGGACAGCCGCTCCGCGTGAAGCTCGGCATGGACCCCACCGCCCCGGACATTCACCTGGGCCACACCGTCGTGCTGCGCAAGATGCGACAGTTCCAGGACCTGGGCCACAAGGCGGTGCTGATTATCGGCGACTACACGGCCCGGGTCGGCGACCCCTCGGGGCGAAACAAAACCCGTCCGGTGCTGGGGCCCGAAGAAATCGAGGCCAATGCCGCCACCTACCTGGAGCAGGCCGGCCAGGTGCTCGACCTGGCCGAGGACAAACTCGAGATTCGCCGCAACAGCGAGTGGTTGGCCAAGCTCTCGTTCGCCGAGGTCATCACCCTGGCCGGCAAAATGACCGTGGCCCGCATGCTGGAGCGCGACACTTTCGATTTACGGTACAAGGCGGGCGACCCGATCGGCATTCACGAGTTTCTCTACCCGCTGATGCAGGGCTACGACTCGATGATGATCCGAGCCGACGTTGAACTGGGCGGCACCGACCAGACCTTTAACAACCTGGTGGGCCGCGACCTGCAACGCGACGCCGGGCAGAAGCCGCAGGTGGTGGTCATCATGCCCATCCTGGTCGGCCTGGACGGCGCCGAGAAGATGTCGAAGTCCAAGGGCAACTACATCGGCGTCACGGACGACCCCGCCGACATGTTCGGCAAGGTGATGAGCATTCCGGACGAGTTGATGGACAACTACTTCGAGCTGCTGACCACGGTCGGCGCCGAGGAGCGGCGGGAGCTGACCGGCGGCAAGGTCCACCCCCGCCAGGCCAAGGCCCGTCTGGCCCGGACGATTGTCGAGCAGTTCCATGGTCCCGAGGCGGCCGAGCAGGCGGCCGCGGAGTTCGACCGCGTGTTCGCCAACAAGGAGCTGCCCGGCGATATGCCCGAGGTGGCGGTCGACGGCGGCGAACTGGACGACGGGGGCATCTGCAACTGATCAGCCTCTGCAAGTTTGCCGCCAGTAACGGCGAGGCCATGCGGCTGGTCAAGCAGGGGGCCGTGTCGATCGACGGCAACGCGGTCGGCGACCCCAAGGCAAGAGTGACATTCGAGGACGGCGCGGTGCTGAAGGTCGGCAAGCGCCGCTTCGCGCGACTGAAAATAACGTAGGAGCACGGCATGCCGTGCCCCTGCAACGGCGACATCGGGCGGTGTGTTGTTATGAAACTACCAAAACTCGATCCTCGGAAGAACTACGACGGCTTGTACGTCGTCGACTTCGGCGACTCGGCGGCCGTCGGCTATACGGCCGAAGAGGTGGCGGTGCTGTTGGAGAGCGAGCAATACCGCGACCTCCGCGTCTACAAGGTGCACCGCATGCACCCCGACGGGACGGTCGAGCTCAAGGGCGTTTCGCGCCGCCGCTTCGAGGTCGAGTCGGCCTTTGTCTTCTGCTCGCGCGAGAGCGAGGCGGCGCTCAAGGATTTTGACGACCTGAAAGGCCTGGCCGAATCCGACCCGCCGCCCTGCAAGGCCCGGCTCCTGTGCGGGGAGTTGGGCTACCAGCCGCTGTTTCCGCAGGTGGTGGCCCTGCTGTATCCGGCCGAGTACGAGGACGAGCTGAGCGCCTGGCTCCTGAAGCACGACGTGCAGGCCGGCCAGACGGTCGAGGCCGGGATCAGCCAGGCGACGACGGTTCTGGCGAACCTGCAGGTCCGCCGGCGGGCACAGTTGCCCTGCCGCGCCTGGCGCGAGTGCCGCAGCCGCGAGGAGGTCCTGCGGGCCGTCGGCCAGGCGATTCAGCGGTAGGCGGGCCGATGCGCCTCGCCATCCGAGAAAGCCCCCGGCGCCCACCTCCGCCTCTCAGGCTGTTGCAGATTCTTGCCATTTTATGTGTTGATTGGGTATCATGGCTGCGTCATCAGTAA
>JAACEH010000340.1 GCA_011682595.1 Anaerolineaceae bacterium | reverse complement strand
AAGCCAGGCCACGATCATCCTTCGAGAACCCTCTCATGGCCTGGCCTGCGGCCAGATCATGGCGCCCGCGCTGCCGCCCCGGGCCTTCTACTGCGACCCGCGGCGGACCATGGCTTCGGCGACCCGCTCGATGGCGATGCGGTAGGCCGCCTCGCGCAGGGTGCAATCGTGCTCCTTGGCGACCGCCGCCACGTGGGCGAAGGCCGAGGTCATCACGCGGCGCAATTCCTTGTCGACCTGCTCGGCGGGCCAGTAGAACTCCTGGCGGTTCTGCACCCACTCGAAGTAACTGACCGTCACCCCGCCGGCGCTGCACAGCACGTCGGGGATCACCGTGATGCCCTTGCCGGCCAGCACGTCGTCGGCCGCCGGGGTGGTCGGGCCGTTGGCCGCTTCGGCCACTATTGTGGCCTTGATCCGCTCGGCGTTGTCGCTGGTGATCGAGTTCTCGAGGGCCGCCGGCACCAGGACGTCCACCTCCAGCTCCAGCAGCGAGTCGCGATCGATGGCCTCGCTACCCGGGAAGTCGGCCACGCGGCCAGTCTCGTTCTTGTGCTTGATCAGTGCGGCAATGTCCAGTCCCTTGCTGCTGTAGACGGCGGCCCGGCTGTCGCTGACGGCCACCAGGCGGGCTCCGTCGTCGGCCAGGAAGGTCGCCGCGTGCTGGCCGGCGTTGCCGAATCCCTGAACGGCCGCCGTGGCCCCGGCGAGTTTCACCCCCAACTGTTTGGCCGCTTCCTCGACGCAGAAGATGGCCCCGCGGCCGGTGGCCGACCGCCGGCCCTCCGAACCGCCCACGCCGACCGGCTTGCCGGTGACGATGCCCCGCTGGTAAACGCCGTGGGTCATTCGCCAGGCGTCCATGATCCAGGTCATCTCGCGCTCGCCCGTGCCCACGTCCGGGGCCGGGATGTCCTTCTCCTGGCCCAGGTCGTTGCGCAAAATCACCGCGTACTTCTTGGTCAGCCGCTCCTTCTCGCTGTCGCTCAGGCTCTGGTAATTGACGGCGATGCCGCCCTTGGCCCCGCCGAAGGGAATGTCGACCACCGCCGTCTTCAGGTACATCCAGAAGGCCAGGGCCTTGCAATGGTCGAGGCCCGCCGTGGGATGGAACCGCAGGCCGCCCTTGTAGGGGCCGCGGTCGTCGTTGAACTGGACGCGGGCCGCCTGGAAGGCCGAAATCGTCCCGTCGTCGCGCCGCAGGCTGATGCGGAACTCGATCGAGCGGTCCGGGGTGGTCATGCGCCTGATCAGGTCGCCCCCCGGCCGCCGACCGGCCAGGTCGGTGGCCTCGGCGTACCGCAGAAAGGTCTGCTTGGCCAGCTTGTAAGGGTTGAGTGTGGAGTTGTTCTCAGCCATGGTCGGGTCCTCCTTTTAGTACGAAACTCGGCAAGCCATGCGGCCACGCCGTGCAGTCTCCTTTTGCTGCATCCGTCGCGGCCTTGCACCATTAAACCATTGTCGCCGCCGGTTAGGCAATACACTACATACCGGTTTGCTTGTACAATCTCACAACAACCGGCCAAGGTGCCGATTGCCGAGGACGCGAAATGGCCCCACGGAATAAGCAGGAAAACCCAGTTACGAAAGGCGCGACAATGGACGACCATGGCCAGGGCGAGACAATTACGCTTGAACTCAGCGGCATGCACTGCGCCAGTTGTGCCGCCACGATCCAGAAGGCCCTGCGCGGGGCCGACGGTGTGGCCGAGGCCGAGGTGAACTTCGCCGTGGCCCAGGCCAGGGTGACCTTTCGGCCGCAGGAGACCGGCCCCGACCGCCTGGTGGAGGTCGTCCGCGAGGCCGGCTACCAGGCCGCCCCGGCCACCGAAGGCGAGGCGGCCACCGACCGCGGCGAGGCCGAGGCCCGGGCGGCCTGGGGCCGGGTGGTCCTGGCCTGGGCTTTCACCATACCCATCATTCTGCTGATGGCGCCGCAGATGATCTCTCGGGGACATATTTTCGGGCCCGGCTGGCCGAAGCTGTTTTACGAAATCGCCCAAATCGTCCTGGCCCTGCCGGTGCTGTTGTGGGCCGGGGCCACCGTCTTGAAAAGCGCCCTCAGGAGCACCCGCAACCTGGCCCCCAACATGGACGTGCTGATCGTGATGGGCTCGGGGGCCGCCCTGGTGACCGGGCCCCTGGTGCTGGCCAACATCGCCGGGGCGAGTTTCGCCGGCGTCGGGGCCATGATCAACCTGACCGGCCGCTACCTGGAGGCCCGGGCTCGCGGCCGCGCGGGACGGGCCATCCGGGCCCTGATGGAACTCGGGGCCCGCTCCGCACGGGTCATAAAGGACGGCCGCGAAACCGAAGTCCCCATCGACCAGGTTGTGGTCGGCGACCTGATGGTCGTGCGGCCCGGCGAGAAGATTCCGACCGACGGCATCGTCACCGGTGGCCGCAGCACGGTCGACGAGTCGATGGTCACCGGCGAGTCGCAGCCGACCGCCAAGGTCGAGGGCGACGAGGTGGTCGGGGCGACGGTCAACCAGACCGGGGCCTTGCAGGTCCGGGCCACGCGGGTCGGGGCCGAGACCTTCCTGGCCCAGGTGGTCGAGATGGTCCGCGGAGCCCAGGCCGGCAAGACGGCCATCCAGGACCTGGCTGACCGGGTGACCGTGTGGTTCGTTCCGGCGGTCCTGGTCCTGAGCATGGCCACCTTCGCCGCCTGGTGGTTTGCTCCCCAGGCCATGTCGGCCCTGGCCGAACGCGTGCAACCCATGGTCTGGTGGATCCCCTCGGTGGAGAACATCGGGCGGTTGTCCTCGGCGCTGTTTGCAGCCATCGCCGTGCTGGTCATCGCCTGCCCCTGCGCCATGGGGCTGGCCACTCCGACGGCCATCATGGTGGCCACCGGGCGCGGCGCCTCGCGCGGCCTGCTGGTCCGCTCCGGGGCGGCCCTGGAGACGTTGGGCCAGGCCCGGATCATAGTGCTCGACAAGACCGGGACGCTGACGGTCGGCAAACCCGTGGTGACCGACCTCCTTCCGAGCGACGGGGTGGACGAAAACGAGCTTCTGGCCGTGGCCGCCGGGGCCGAGGTGCTGAGCGAGCATCCACTGGCCGGGGCGGTGGTTGAGGCGGCCCGGCAGAGTGACATCGAGCCGGCTTTCCTGCACGACTTTCAGGCCGTCACCGGGCGCGGCGTGATCGGCCGGACCGGCGACGGACAGGAGGTGAGCGTGGGGCAGCCCGAGCTGCTGGCCGAGCGCGGCGTTGACCCCTCGGCGGCGACCGAGCAGGGCCGGAGGTTGCAGCGGGAAGGTCGCACGGTCATCTACGTCGCTCGCGGCTCGGAAGTGCTGGGCCTGGTGGCGGTGGCCGACGCCCTGAAGCCGGGG
>JAACEH010000077.1 GCA_011682595.1 Anaerolineaceae bacterium | reverse complement strand
GGTGGCTTGGGTGGCCTTGCGGAAGATGCTGCGGATGCGGGCGTAGGAGTATTGCAGGTAGGGGGCGGTGTTGCCCTGCATGGCCAGCATCTTGTCCCAGTCGAAGATAAAATCGCTCTGGCGATTCTGCGAGAGGTCGGCGTACTTGATGGCTCCCAGTCCGACGACGCGGGAAATCTCCGTCGTCTCCTTGTCGTCCAGGTCGGGATTCTTCTGGCGGACGATCTCCAATGCCCGCCGCTCGGCCTCGTCGAGAACGTCCTTCAGGGGAACCAGGTCGCCGCTGCGGGTCTTCAGCGGCCGCCCGTTGGGACCGAGGATCGTTCCGAACCAGATGTGCCGCAAACGGATGCCCTCGGCCACCCCCCACCTCTGGCCGGCGCTGAACAGTTGCTTGAAATGCAACCTCTGGCGGGCGTCGGTTACGTAGACAATCTCGTCGGGGTTCCAGGTTTCCCGGCGATACTTGAGTGTGGCCAGGTCGGTTGTCGCATAAAGGTAGGCCCCGTCTTTCTTCTGGACCAGCAGCGGCGGCAGCGAATCATCGTCCCAGAAGATGCACATCGCCCCTTCGCTCTTGCGGGCCAGGCCCGCCGCGGTCAGTTCCTCAACCACGCCGGGCAGCATGTCGTTGTAGAAACTTTCGCCCAACGTCTTGTCGAAGTGGATATCGAGTCTCTCGTATGTGCTTTCAAAATGGCGCTCGCTCAATTCACGGTACAAATGCCACAGTTTGAGATTCTCCGGGTCACCAGCCTGAAGCTTAGCCAGCTCCTGGCGGGCCTGTTCTTGAAATGTTGCGTCCTGCTCGGCAAGCGCGTTTGCCTTTTTGTACATGCTCACCAGAATTTCAAGCGGATGGTCACTCTCAAGCGGTTCGTCTGGCCAGCGTTTATAGCCGGCGATCAGCAGGCCGAACTGGGTGCCCCAGTCGCCGAGGTGATTGTCGGCGATGACATGCCGGCCGAGCAGATGCAGCAGGCGGCAGATCGCATCGCCGATGACGAGGCTGCGAATATGGCCGACGTGCATCGGTTTACAGGTGTTCGGCGAGCCGAAATCGACGACGACTGTGCGAGGGTCCCGGGTCGGGGCAATGCCCAGCCGCTCGTCCCCGGCCACGCGGGCCAGCGTCTGTTCGAGAAAGTCGCGGCGCAATCGCATGTTGATGAAGCCGGGCCCGGCGATCTCGCACGTTTCGAGCATGTCGCCGGCCTCCAGCCCCGAGACGATCGCCTGGGCGACCTCGCGCGGCTTTTTTTTCTCCCCCTTCAGGCGTTTGCTCAAACTCATCGCGCAATTGGCCTGGTAGTCGCCGAACTGCGGGTTCCCGGAGGGCATAACCATGGGGTCCATGTCCGGCCCGTCCGGATAGGCCGCGCCGATTGATTGGCTAAGGCGGTTGGCTATTTCTTTGCGAATGTTCATCTAAGACACCTCGTCCGTCTCGCCCGGTCGCTGCCAGCCGTCCTGCCAATCGACCCGCGGGGCGTCGCCCCACAGCAGTTCCAGGGCGTAGAAACTTCGGGCCTCGGGGGCGAAGACATGGACGATGACGTCGAACAGGTCGATCAGGGCCCAGCGGTCGGAATCCATGCCCTCGGTCCCGATGGGCTTGCCGGCCTCGGGTTGGGACTTGATGAACTCCTCGATCTTGGCCAGGACGGTCCCCATCTGCCGGCGGCTGGTCCCCGTGGCGATAACAAAAAAATCGGTCACCGGGCTGACACCCTCGAGGTCCAGAACCATCACTTCGCGGCAGCGGTTCTCGGCGGTTACCCGGGCCAGGGCAATTGCCAGATCCTTGCTCTCGATATCAACTCTCCTTCAAGCTGCAACGGCGAAACGAATAGTAACCGGGCGCCGCTGGGCAAATCAACCATAGGTTAAGCACATCCACCCCATGCGGCCGCTACTTCGCAAGGCCTTCAATCCAGCCCGAGACATACGGCGCCGCCTTGACGATGAAGCCGGCGAAGACGACGCTGACCATGCTCATCAGTTTGATCAAGATGTTCAGGGACGGGCCGCAGGTGTCCTTGAACGGGTCGCCGACCGTGTCGCCGGCCACGGCCGCCTTGTGGGCGTCGGAACCCTTGCCGCCGTGCTTGCCGGTCTCGATGTACTTCTTGGCGTTGTCCCAGGCCCCGCCGGAGTTGGCCATGAAGACGGCCATGGCGAAGCCGCAACACAGGCCGCCCACCAGAAGGCCCATCACGCCCGAGACATCGAGCACCAGGCCGACGACAATCGGAACGGCCAGGGCCAGCAGACTCGGTATTATCATCTCGCGCTGAGCGCCCCTGGTGGAGATCTCCACGCAACGGGCGTAGTCGGGTTTACCCGTGCCTTCCATGATGCCGGCGATCTCGCGAAACTGCCGCCGCACTTCCTCAACCATGGCCATGGCCGCCCGGCCCACGGCTTTCATGGTCAATGCGCTGAACACAAAGACCAGCAGCACCCCGAAGAACACGCCGACCAGGAACTTCGGATTCATCGGCGTGACGTTGTAGAAGATCATGAAATCGGCCAGGCCGGCTTTCTTCACGTAGGCCGCCTTCTTGTCCTTCGAGGCGGCGATGCCCAGGCTCCGCCAGAGGGCGTCATTATCGACCAGCGGATCGCCGATCTGTGTGGGCACCCAGCCGTCGCGCGGCAGGCCCGGGGGCATGTCGATGTTGCCTGGAATCGTAATTGTGTTGTCGGAAGCCGGGGCGTGTATGAGGCTGATGGTCTGCAGTTCCCTGCTGTGCAGGCTGGACATCTCGGTATCCGGTGGCGGGGCCACGTACAGGGCGGCCTTGTACTTCTTCGGCCCGGCATCCGGGTTGACGCAGGCGAAGCTCATCAACTGCCCGGCCGCCGGGGGTGCGTACTGGGCGGCCACCTCTCGGTGGATGCCGACCCGGACCTCTTCGACATAGGCGGCCAACAGGGCCAGAGCCGTCAGGGCGGCCGAGCCTATGGCAAAGCCCTTGCCCGTGGCGGCGGTCGTGTTGCCCAGGGAATCCAGGGCGTCGGTCCGCTGGCGGACCTTGGGGTCCAGGCCGCTCATCTCGGCGTTGCCGCCCGCGTTGTCGGCAATGGGGCCGTAAGCGTCGGTGGCCAGGGTGATGCCCAGGGTGGACAGCATGCCCACGGCGGCGATACCCACACCGTAGAGGCCCATGGTCAGTCCGTCCGAAGACCATCCACCACAGAACGTAAAGGCGGCGATCATGGCCACGCCGACCGTCAGAATCGGAACCCAGGTCGAAAGCATGCCTTCGGCCAGGCCGCTGATGATGACGGTTGCCGGGCCGGTGTTGGCTGATTCCGCCACTCGCTTTGTAGGTTTGTATTCGCTGGCGGTGTAGTACTCGGTGGCCTGGCCGATAATGATGCCGGCGGTCAACCCGGTGACGATTGCCCCGAAGACGCCCCAGCCCAGGCCAATGTTCAGAAACGGGGCGGCAGGCCAACAGATCCAGGCCGCCGCAAGGACGATCAGCACGCTGGAGCCCCAGACCCCTTTGTTCAGGGCCCACAGCAAATTTCTCATCGAGGCGCCTTCCTTGGTGCGAACCAGGAAGATGCCGATGATCGACAGGACGATGCCGATGCCGGCCAGTAGCATCGGGGCCATCAGGAACTTCATGGCCAGGGCTTCGCTGTAGGAAATCCTGGCCGCCACGCCCAGGGCCGCGGTGGCCAGGATACTGCCGCAATAGGATTCGTAGAGATCGGCCCCCATGCCGGCCACGTCGCCGACGTTGTCACCGACGTTGTCGGCGATGGTGGCCGGGTTCCGCGGGTCGTCCTCGGGGATGCCGGCCTCGACCTTGCCGACTAGGTCGGCCCCGACGTCGGCCGCCTTGGTGTAGATGCCGCCGCCGACGCGGGCGAACAGGGCCTGGCTCGAGGCGCCCATGCCAAAGCAAAGCATGACCACGGTAATCGTTTCCAGACCCATCGGGTCGCCGCCGAACAACTTGTGGTGGTAGGCGAACAGATAAACGAACCAGCCGCAGATGTCCAGCAGCCCCAGGCCCACGACCGTCAGGCCCATGACGGCCCCGGCCCGGAAGGCGATCTGCAGGCCGCGGTTAAGGCTCTCCGAGGCGCCCTGGGCGGTCCGGGCGCTGGCGTTGGTGGCCGTTTTCATGCCGATGAATCCGGCCAGACCGCTGAAGAAGCCGCCGGTCAGGAAGGCAAAGGGCACCAGCGTGTTCTGGGCCTCGAAACCGAAGGCCACAATAATAAGGACCACGCAGACGACTATGAAGAAGATGGCCACGATCTTGTACTGCCGGGCCAGGTAGGCCAGGGCGCCCTCGCGGACGTGCTGGGCGATCTCCTTCATCCGCTCATTGCCCTCGCTGGCTTTCATGATGTTCTTGTAGAAATAGAAGGCCATGATCAGGGCCAGCAGGGCGGCGGCCGGAGCGAGCCACCAGATTCGCGGAATGTCGCTGATCCCCCTGTCGAGAGCCTCGTGGTCGAACGAGTGGACGGCGGTTTCGCCGGCGGCGGCAACCGTCTCGGCGGCTTGGCCGGCCGGCTGATCCTGGGCATCCAGCATTTTCGGCACCATGATGAACATGGCGAAGGTCATGGCGGCCAGCAGCATGGCCGGCACGACAAGTGTGCTGATGTTAGACAGTTTCCGTCTTTTCACAATGGGCCTCCAGTGTTTCCGTGAGAAAAGTACCGCGCCCCTAACGGGTAGAATCCTCGCAAGCGTCTCACTTATTACAGTTTTGAAGCGTGTCGGGCAAGCGAAAAATCAAAGGGTGATCGATGGCGACGTTGCTTCCTGATAAGTAAACGGTTTGACCAGCAGGTCGAGCCCCTGGGCCGACTTGACGCGAATAAGAAACGACCGCGGATCTTTCTGCAGCGACTCGACAGTCATATGTTCGGCGAACCGTTCGAGCAGTTGGCCCGCCTTGTAGGCGCCCTGTCCGAAAATGTTCGCGTTATAGTCGTTGGGAAATCGTCCTTTCTGGCTTTCCCACTCGTCCCCGGCGGTCTTCCACAACCCAAGGGCCTTGTCCAGAGCGGCCCGACCCGCTTTGAACTCCTCGGCTATGGCCTTGCGGTGCGCCGCCTCGGCCTCGGCCGTCTCGTCGGGCGGTCCGGCCTTCTGCATCTCGGCGGCCAGCCTCAGGCGGTTCAGCGCCTGGCGGGTCACCTCTTTGGCATAGGCGTGCATGGCGTGGCAGGCCTGGCCGTGCAGAATCTTGCGGCTGAACATCGGGTGCGGCACGCCGGCCTCATCCTGGATGCGGCGAGCCCGGTCGTACCACTCGTAGGCCAGCAGCAGCGGGCTGGCCCCGTCGTCCTTGACCACCTGTGCCGAGAAGTATGCCCGGTCATCGGCATTGTTATTGTTGCCGATCTTCCAGTAGTAGATCTGCCCCATCTTCTCCAGCAGTTCGACGCTGTCAGGATTGCGGCGGATGCCCTCGGCCAGGAAGTTGATGCCGTGGCGGACCCACTCGTATCGCCGTTCGGGGGTCGACCACTGGACGGACAGGTTGTAGGCCAGGTTCCAGGCGTGGAACGACCAGGTGGCCGGATAGTCCGGCTGCAGGCTGGCGATGCGGTAATAGGTGTCGAGCAGATCGTCGTGAATGCGGAGGTTCTTCTGGTTCTCGGCCTGCATCCAGAGATAGATGGCGAAGAAGCCTCGCAGCCCCCCGAGGCTCAGGGCCGCAGCGCGGCTGGGCAGGTCGCTGATGTCAAGTCGCTGCTCGCCGGGGATGAATCGCGGCCTCTCGCCGGCCGCCCGGGCCGAGTTGTAGGAGGCCGCGTGAACCAGGGCTCGGGGCAGGGCGGCCATGTAGCCCTGCATGGCCAGCCGCCGCGGCCCGAGGATGCTGGTCTCCAGAAAATAAGTGATCGCAAAGACGACCGCCGCCGCCACCAGCAGCAGATGTTGCCGGGGGGTTCTACTCATCGGGCCACCTCCCTCAGACGGAAGATCACGTAGCCCAGGGCCACCATGGCCAGCGTGTAAAGAAGAGCGTGCCACAGGGCCCCCTCGGGAATCCCCACCAGGGCCGACAGCGGGGCGTCGACGCCGCGGGAGGCCACGTCGCCATAGTCCATCTTGTCGAAGTCCGGCAGCAGCCGGCCGAAGAACCGGAAGACAGCCGCGTAGATCTGCGAGGCCACTGGGCTGCCGCCTCCCTTGGCCGAGCCCAGCACGGCAATCCGGCCCCGCATCGCCGCAGTGACGACGCTCGACCATACGTTGGCCACAACCATTGCGATGGCGGTAAACAGCACGGCCACATACCAGCCGACAAAGGTGCTGATGCACAGACCGATGGCGGCCACCACGCAGAAACTGAGCCACATCATGACCAGCACCTTTGCCCAGTTGAAAATGAAGGGGCGGTCGGCGATCCGCAGGTGGATGCTCTGGTCGTTGATGCCCATTTCGACCCGCTCGTCGAGCGACCTGAGGTAGACCGAGAGCCGATCGCCCTTGAGGAGCTTGGCCGGCACGTCAACCAGGGCCGTTGTGCCCTTCTCGGGGCGGAAGGTCGCCCTGTGGCGGTCGCCTGTGGTGTCGTTGACTATCGTCACCTGGGCCCGCGCGTCGGGGGCGACGTTGCTGGCCGTCGGCACGGCGACGTCGATCTGCAGAGTTGCCTGCCCGGCGCCGACCACCCCGGAGGGAAGATCGTCGAACCGCACGCGGCCCATCAGCAGGCCGGTCGATCCTCCCCCGCCGATCCACGATTTGTTGCTCGAGAAGCTCGTCGAAAGCATCAGGCCGCTGCCCGAGACGATAGATCGGCCCTCGGGCAGGAGAATCTTGCAGGAGGAGTCCTTGACGGCGATTGGTATTGCTGGCTCATCGGCCCCCGTCAGTCTCGTGCCCGCCCCGCACAGGCTGACCCACAGTTGCCCGCCGGTGTAGAAGCTCTTGCCGTCCGGGCGGGTTCCCGGAATCGTGATTTCCAGGTGACCGTCCTTGTCGAGTTGATAGACGCGGGCCAACGACTGCTGGCTCCTTGGCGACCCGTCGTGCAGGCGGACGCGCACCTTTCGCTGCTGGTCCGACCACGGCCGCCCGGTTGCCGGCGGCGGCAATTGCACGTCGATTAACACACGGGTGCGGCCACTGTTGGTCGCCTCAAGCGGCAGACCAGAGAACCCCCAGTGGGCCCGGTGGGTCACGTATCCGGAGAGCCATTCGACGTCCCGGCGGCCTTCCCGGTAAACGATGCGCAGCGACTGGCTCGGCTTCTGGTAGACCACGGCGCCCAGCGGTCCTCGCTCGGCGATGGTTCGCAGGGCCAGCGGCTGATCGTCCGCCGGACGCTCCTGGAGGCGGGCTGCGGCCATGGCCTTGCGCCCGGTGAAGAATGTAGCCGTAGCTCAACAGGCCGAGTCCGAAGGTGACCATGGCCAGGACGACCATCAGGCCGAGCATCTTGCCGGCGATGATCTCCAGCCGCGAGACGGGCTTGGTGACCAGACTGTAGACGGTCCGGGTCGTCAGCTCGTGTGGCACGCTGTAGGTCGCCAGAAACAGGGCCAGGGCCATGCCGACCAGGGTGATGGTAACCTCGGCGACGGCGATCAGGCCGCCGGTGGCCTGGAAGACGGGATCGAAGTACCGCGAGGTCAGGTCGGCCACGATAATAGCCAGCAGGCCCACGACCAACACGCCCAGGACCCTCAGGCGGATCGCCTCGCGGACCATCAGCCGGGCCATGGCCCAGGTTCGCCGCGGCGAGAAGTGGGCCAGGTCGGAGGCCACACCGGACAGAAACGGGTGCCCGCGGGCAGGCGGGTTGCGGCCGGTCGTCGCGGCGGCGCAACTGCCGGGGCCGCCGGGCTGGGAAGGAAATGTACGGTTGTTGACCATGGGTTGGTCCGCCGGTACTTGCAGAGGCCGTCCTACTGCGGGTCGGCGTTCTGCCGCTCCTGCGAAATCACGTTGAGGAACAACTCTTCGAGGGTCATCCGCGGGTGGGACGCTTCGACCTGGGTTGCCCCCTTGTCCGAAAGCAGCTTGTGCACCTGCCGCACAGTCTCCGGCGGCACGTTGCGAGCACGCAATTGGAAGATGTCGCGCACGGTCAGCAGTTCGCTGACCTCGCCGCACTCCCGCATGTCTCCGCGGACCAGGATGGCGATGCGGTCGCAGACGTCCTCGACGTCGGCCAGGAGGTGCGAACTCATCAGAACGGTCCGCCCCTGGGCTTTCATTTCCTTGATCAGGTCCTTTATTTCCCGCGTGCCCACGGGGTCCAACCCCGTCGTCGGCTCGTCGAGCAGGATGAACTTCGGATCGTTGATCAGGGCCTGGGCCAGTCCGATGCGGCGGCTCATGCCCTTGGAATACTCTTTTAGGGCTCGCTTGCTGGCCCGGCGGTCGAGTTTGACCATCTCCAGCAGTTCAACAACCCTCTTGCGCAGGGCCTTGCCCCGCAGGCCGAACAGGCGGCCGTAGAACAACAGCGTCTCCTCGCCGCTCAGGAAGCGGTAGAGATAGCTCTCTTCCGGCAGGTAGCCGAGTTCGGCGTTCTTCTGCACATTGGAAGCCGGGCGGCCGAGCACCCGGACCGAGCCGCGCGTGGGGTGCAGCAATCCCAGCAGGAGTTTGATGGTGGTTGTTTTTCCGGAGCCGTTCGGTCCGAGGAGCCCGAAGATTTCGCCCTGGCGAACCGTCAGATTCAGTCCGTTCAGGCGTTCAGGGCCCGAACTTTCGGCCGACCCCAGAAGTCGGTGTAGACCTTCACAACCTGGTGTGTTTCGGCCGCAGCAACCTGCTCCACCAACGCAAATGCCCTCTAAGCGGGATCACATAAGTTTCCCCGGGTGTACGGCTCAATCACGGCTCGGACACCACGGTCTGCCCGAAAGTCCGGCCGTGATCATCTCCCGAACATTCGCCATGGCCTTCCCTGCGCCAGACCACGGCCCCTGACGCCGCAAAACATGCATCAGACCACTTAGCGTTTCGCGGCGCTGGCCGCCCGGCGACTCTTGCGCAGCGAACGGCGACGACGCTCACTCGGTTTCTCGTAATAAGCGTTACGTTTGATGTCCCGAATGAGCCCCTCTTTCTCACAAAGCTTCTTGAAACGCTTCATCATCTGTTCGACCGATTCATTGCCTCGGGCTCGAATCTTGATCATTGAGGCCTCAACCTGCCTTTCTCTTCTCCGGATAATCGCAACAACCGTGCCAAGCCACACGCTCAGGCCGCACCTAAGCTCCACAGGATAGTAAATGTGGGCCGATCATTCAAGTCTTTTCCTCCCTCCCCCTCCCCCCGCCGGGTGCACGTCGCGTTTGTAGGTGGATTTTTCATGCGACGGGGTGGCCTGGGCTGCTTGGAGAGCCCATGTCGTGGAATCACGGAACATGCGTCGCCAGCGA
>JAACEH010000339.1 GCA_011682595.1 Anaerolineaceae bacterium | reverse complement strand
GTCAGGAAGACGTTGTAGAGTTTCGGCTTGGTGAAGGTGTGGCTGGTCGAGGGGTGGATGCTGACGCCGCCGTCGCCGAACTGCCAGATGATGGTGGTCACCTTGCCGTCCGGGTCGCTGGCCAGGGCCCGGAAGTTGACCCTCAGCGGAGCCTGCCCGCTGAGGGTGGAGGCCTGAATGCGGGCCGTCGGGTACTTGCTCAGCAGGTTGACGAACCACTCGGCCGCCAGGCGATTGTTCTTGGAATGGCCGCCCGGGATTTCGCGAATCTCGAAGTTCAGGAAGCCGCGCATGGTGTACCAGAAATTGGCCCGGCGGTTCTGTTCGGGAATGCCCGCCAGGTCGCTCTTGGCGAAAAAGCAGAAGACGTGCATGTGCCGCGCCTTGCGGGCCGTCTCGTCATCGACCAGCTCCTCGGAGAAATTGGCCGTCCGCCCGATGATGGCCCGGATCACGTTGGGGTTCTTCAGGCCGATGTAATGGGCCGGGTACCCGCCGCCCGACCAGCCCGTGATGGCGATGCCGTTGGGGTCGATGTTGTACAGCGAACGCATTTCCCTGATAATGGCCATCACCGCCTGGCTGTCGCTGGCCAGTTTCTTCTGGTCGGCCTTGATGTTGAGCAGTCCCGTCGCCGAATCGAAGTCCGGGCAACAGATAATGATCCCCAATTTTTCGGCCGTCTCGATCCAGGCGTCGCGGGTGCCCGGACTGGAGTCGAAGGGAAACGTGCCCGGGGCCGAAATGATCATCGGCCAGCGCTTCCGCGGCGTGTACCCCTTCGGAACGTAAACGTAGTAGTTTCGCCCGACGTCCTTCTGGCGAAGAGAGAACTTGCCGATCTTCACGGAGCCGCTTCTGCTGCCGGTGTAACTTCCGGCCGCAAGCAGCACCACCGAGACGCACCCGATCAGCGGCAACAGGATGAGTTTGCGGCAATGATGCGACAGGAAACGACCCAACATGACAGCCAACCTCCTCTTGGTACTGCCGACCCCCTGCAAGGATAGGGCGATACGCCGACTGATTCAACGCTTAAACTGCCCGCTCCCGGGTGCTCAGGGC
Organism: Anaerolineaceae bacterium; assembly: GCA_011682595.1. The sequence goes on along the minus strand of JAACEH010000339.1, from coordinate 3,156 downwards.
AACTCGTCCGGCCACCGGTCATCAGCACGAATGCCGGCCGTCCCCGCTCTCCTGGTCCGCAGAATGATCTTTAATCCGGCTGAGAATCTCTCGCCCGCCGCCGGCCAGCAGCCGCTGGCCAAGAGCCCGGGCCAGCGACAGACCGTCGTCGGCCGGGCTCGACATCTCCTCGCGTACGACTTGCCTGCCGTCAACACTTGCCACCAGGGCCGTCAGGGTCAGAGTCTCGGGCCCGGTCAGGCGTCCCCAGGCCCCCACCGGGGCGTGGCAACCGCCCTCGACGTAACGGAGCAGTTCCCGCTCAGCCGTCACGGCCACTCGCGAGGCCGGATGGTCCAGCGGGGCCAGGAGTTCCGCCATCCGGCGATCCTCGGTGCGGACCTCCAAGCCCAGGGCCCCCTGCCCCGGCGCCGGGAGCATGCGCTCACAATCCAGCACTTCCATGGCCTCGGTCAGCAGGTCCAGGCGAGCCAGACCCGCCCTGGCCAACACCGTGGCGTCGTACTGCCCGTCGCGAACCTTTTGCAGCCGCGTGTCGACGTTGCCGCGAATGTCAACCACTGTCAGGTCGTCTTTCAGAGCCGCCAATTGTGCCCGCCGGCGAAGGCTGCTCGTGCCGACCCGCGCCCCCGGCGGCAACAGGGCCATCGTTCGGCCGTCGCGCGTCACCAGCACGTCGCGCGGGTCCTGACGTTCGGGGGTCGCCGCGGCCAGGCACAGCCCGTCGGGGTAAGCCGTCGGCATGTCCTTGAGGCTGTGGACGGCCAGGTCGATGCGGCCCTCGATCAGGGCCAGTTCCAGCTCGCGAGTGAAGACGCCAACGGCCCCCATGGCGCTGATGCTGCCAGTGGTGTTGCGGTCGCCGTGGGTGCTGATGGTCTCGACCCGAAAGGTCACCTTCTCATGCAGGCGGCGCAGATCGTGAACGATTCCCAGCGTCTGGGTCATGGCCAGATCGCTGCCCCGCGTCCCGATGACGATTTCCCGCTGGTCGGTCATCTTGCTTTTCCCGTCAATGGCCTGTTCGCCGCCTGGGCCGCTCTTCGGCCCAGCCCCCAGTATAGGCCGCTCGTTTGCGTTTGACAACGCTGAAGCCTGCTCATAGACTCGTGCGCCGGTGGAGAACGTACTGAAAGGAGAAAGCAAATGCTTCTGGCCGATGAGTCTCACATGCTTTTCGAAAGGCTTGACTGGCGAGCCCTGGTCCTGCTGCTGCAGTTGCTGACACTGGGCTATCTGGCTTTCGCATTCTGGCGAATCGCCCGCAACCAGACGCGGCTCGCTGAATACCTGAAGAAGAAACTCGAGAAGGACGATTAGCTGAACCACCGCGCCACCGAACGGCACGCCGGCAACAGGCCGGACCGCGCGCCGCCGGGAGTACCCGTTGTGAGCATGAAGGGAATTTGCCATGTTTGACATCAACCTGATCCGCGATGAACCCCAGACCGTCCTGGCGGGCTTGAAGCGCCGGGGCGAGGCCTGCGACATCGCCGCCATCCGGGAACTCGACCACCGGCGGCGCTCGCTGGTGACCGAGCGCGACGAACTGCGCAAGCGCCGCAATACGGTCTCGAAGGAAGTCGGTCGCATCAAGTCCGGCGGCGGCGAGGCCACCGAGCAGATGGCCGAGAGCAAGGCCATCGGCCAGCGGATCAAGGAAATCGAGGAGCAGTTGAAAGACATCGGCCGATCGCTTGGCGAGGCCCTGCTGAGATTGCCGAACCTGCCGGCCGGAGACGTGCCCGAGGGGGCCGGCCCCGAGGACAACCAGACCCTTAAGACCGTGGGCCGACCGGCCAAGTTATCTTTTCCGCCCCTGCCCCACTGGGAGCTGTGCGAGAAGCTGGGCATCCTCGACCTTCAGCGGGGGGCGAAGATCGCCGGTAGCGGGTTCCCGGTGTTTGTCGGCCAGGGTGCTCAACTCGTGCGAGCCATGGTGAGCTGGATGCTCGACGTGCAGACCAAAGAGAACGGGTACACGGAAGTCTTCCCGCCGGTGCTGGTCAATCCGAAGACTATGACCGGGACGGGACAGTTGCCGAAGTTCGAGGAGGAACTGTACAAGCTCCGCGACGACGACCTGTACCTGATTCCGACGGCCGAGGTGCCGGTGACCAACCTCTATCGGGACGAGATCCTCACCGAGGCCGACCTGCCGCTGCTGCACGCGGCTTACACGCTGTGCTTCCGCCGCGAGTCCGGGGCGGCCGGGCGAGAGACCCGCGGCATGATCCGCGTCCACCAGTTCAACAAGGTCGAGATGGTCAAGTTCACAACGCCCGAGACGAGCGACCGCGAGCACGAGGCCTTGACGGTCAACGCCGAGGACCTGCTCGAGCGGCTGGGCCTGGCCTACCGGCGGGTGCTGCTGTGTGCCGGCGACATGTCCTTTGCGGCCCGCAAGTGTTACGACCTGGAGGTCTACTCGGCCGGCTGCGACCGCTGGCTGGAGGTCTCGAGCTGTTCGAACTTCGGCGACTTCCAGGCCCGGCGGGCGAACATCCGTTACCGCACCGAGAGCGGCAAGGTGCGCTTCGTCCACACCCTCAACGGCAGCGGACTGGCCCTGCCGCGAATATTCGTCAGCATCGTCGAGAACTTCCAGCAGGCCGACGGCACGGTGCGCATTCCGGACGTCCTGCAACCGTACATGGGCGGCCGGGAGTTCATCGGCAAGTAGCGGCCAGGTTGCATCAGCGCAATAAAGAAGCGGCGACCATGATCAACGGGGCGCCGCTTTCTTCTTGTGTGTGCCCTGCCCGAGAACGTGCTGCGGCCAGGGGCGTTCCTCAGAGCCATTCGCTCAGGGCGTAGAGAACGACGGCCAGGACGATCATGAAGGTCGTGACGCTGACCAGGAAATGGCAGACGCCCTTGGCTATGCTCTTCGGGTCGTCGTACTGGGTGGTCTTATAGACAATGGCCACGACCACCGCCAGCGGGTAGTAGTACCAGAGCGGATTCGATGCGGCGAAAAGTTTCGACAGGAGGTCACCCACGCTGTTCTAGTCTCCTTTGCGTATCGTCGGCCGCTGGATGTTGTTGGCCACCATGTAGGCGTCGAGGATGACCAGCAGGTTCAGGAACCCGGCCACCAGGGTGTAGAGCATGCCCATCTCAAAGGCCACTCTTACGAAATCGGGCTCTCCACTT